>NZ_JBFTQB010000472.1:0-4868 GCF_056398785.1 Paenibacillus sp. 01T422
ACATAATCACATAAAGAGGTGCATCATGAAACGAAGATACGCGATATGCGGTGTCAGCAATCGAAGTGTGAAAATGTATATCGGTCCGATATTACAAACCTTTTCGAAGCAGACTGAAATTGTCGGATTGCTTGATGTCGACGCAAGACGGTTTGACGTATGTAAGTCTAAATATCCAGAGCTATCCGATGTCCTGGAATATGGTACGGATGATTTCGATAAGATGGTTGAACAAACGAACCCGGATGTGATTATTGTAACGGGGCGTGATGATACGCACGTGACGTATATCATTAGAGCGCTGGAACATGACCTGGATGTGTTGTCAGAGAAACCTATGGCGACGACAGGGGCGGATTGCCGAAGAATTATCGAAGCGGAGAAAAAAAGCAAAGGTAAAGTAACGGTTACTTTTAATTACAGGTACACTCCCATTCACAGTCGGATTAAAGAAATGGTATTGGAAGGCAAGGTTGGCAGAGTGACTTCCGTGGATCTGAACTGGTACATTGATACTTACCACGGAGCTAGTTATTTTAAAAGATGGAACCGCTTACGCGAGCATTCTGGAGGGCTTTCTATTCATAAAAGCTCCCATCACTTCGATTTGGTCAACTGGTGGACAGGTCAGAAACCGCTGGAAGTGTTCGCTTATGGTGCGCTTAATTACTATGGCCCGGATGGCGAGCTGAACCCGAAGAAGGAGAACGGACGTTATTGCGGTACCTGTGTGGATAAACAGGAATGCCATTATTTCATGCGCTGGTCTTCGCGGAGTAAGGAAGTCCATGTGAAAGATGACCATGTTGACGTGAGCTCAGCTAATGTACAAACGCCCTACAGCGGTTACCGGGCTGATGCTTGCATATTTGACTCGGAAATCAATATCGAGGATACGTATTCCGCTACCGTTAAATATGACGGCGGTGCACTGCTTACGTACTCCGTTAATTTTTCGCTGCCCTATGAGGGATATAGGCTTGCAATTAACGGCACCAAAGGCCGCATCGAAACGATGGAATATCATTCTCCCAGCAGGGTGCCGTTCCCGGTTCCTGAACAGACGATCGAATACTTCCCACTGTTCGGCTCCAAGGAAACGATACATGTTGTTCATCGAGAAGGTGGACACGGCGGTGGAGATCCCACACTTTTGGAAGATATTTTTCTCGGTCCGGATCCGACTCGGCCTTATGACATATTGTCCGGTTCGCTGGACGGCGCTTATTCCGTTGGGACTGGCGAAGCTGTCTGGATCTCCGTTAAGGAGAACCGCCCTGTCCGTATCGAGGATGTACTTACTTCGACTTAATTCACACGTAGCAGAAAGGAGGCGTCAGGCTTGAAGACAGATGTGACACTGAGGAAGACACCGGTTGGCTTGGGTCGCAGTGCAAGTCTTTTCTGGAGAAGGATCGTAAAAAGCCGTTATTTGTATTTCATGGTTACACCGGGACTTCTCTATTTTGCTCTTTTTAAATATTGGCCCATGTGGGGGGTACTGATTGCCTTTAAGGACTACCTGCCATTTCGCGGCTTTTGGAACAGCCCTTGGGTCGGCTTCAAGCATTTTGATCGCTTTTTCCACGATCCTGTGTTTTGGATGCTGTTTAAAAATACCTTCGTGCTGGCGATCTACAATATTGTCCTTTTCTTTCCGATCCCGATTCTGATTGCGCTGATGCTCAACGAGCTGCGTCTGGAATGGTTTAAGCGCACCATACAGACGGCCATTTATATTCCGCATTTTGTATCCTGGGTCGTCGTAGTTGGAATGGCTTACACCTTCTTCTCCTTGGAGAACGGCATCTTTACGAATATGCTCGTCCAAGCGGGAATGGAAAAGACCAACTTTCTAATGTCTAACACATGGTTCCGTCCGATGATCATTCTGGAGGTTATTTGGAAGGAATCTGGTTGGGGGACGATCATCTTTCTGGCAGCGTTGTCAGGAGTTGATCCTACATTATATGAGGCAGCTAAAATCGATGGAGCAGGACGCTTCAGACAGTTGTGGCACATTACTGTGCCAGCGATTCGCAGTACCATTGTGATCTTGTTCATACTGAGGCTGGGTAACTTTCTGGATACCGGCTTTGAGCAGATCTTCCTCATGCTCAATTCGACCAATCGTGAGGTAGGGGAAGTGTTCGATACCTATGTCTACGTTAACGGCATTCAGCAGGGACAGTTCAGCTTCAGTACGGCTGTTGGGTTGTTCAAATCACTAGTAGGTTTATGTCTGGTGCTTGCGGCTAACAAAGTTTCGAAGAAGTTAGGGGAACAGGGTGTTTATTAAAGTGGAAAGGAAGCTGCTGCCATGATTCGTCAATCATTGGGGTCACGTATATTTGATATTGTCAATGTGATCGTGTTAATTGCAATTGCCTTAATAACTTTGATTCCGTTCGTATTTGTATTGTCAGGCTCGCTAACGGCTTCTGAAGAGTTGATTCGTCGTGGTGTCGTCCTGATTCCAACAAAATTATCGCTGGATGGGTACAGATACATTTTTTCGACGAAAACGATCATGTGGAGTTTGGGTGTGACCGTTTTCATTACAGTTGCAGGCACGTTGATTAACCTGTTTTTTACTACACTGACAGCTTATCCGCTCGCGAGAAATGAGTTTATCGGACGACGTCCGATCATGCTGCTCATTTTGTTCACCATGCTGTTCAGTGGAGGGATGATTCCGACGTTTCTAGTTGTGAAATCGCTAGGACTTCTGGACAGTTATGGATCATTACTTATTCCAGGTGCAATCAGTGCATTTAACTTGATTATTTTAAGAAATTTCTTCCAGCAACTGCCTGACGGGCTTGAGGAAGCGGCGAAAATCGATGGATGCAACGATTTTCAAATATTGATTCGTGTCGTGCTGCCGCTTTCGCTTCCCGCTATGGCTACCTTTGCTTTATTTTATGCAGTGGGCCACTGGAACACGTTTTTTAATGCGATTCTTTACATTAATGATACGACGAAATGGCCGATTCAAGTATGGCTTCGTCAAATCGTCATTTTATCGCAAGGAGGGATCGGGGACTCACAACAGATGGGAAGTGATTATGTAGCGCCTCCCGGCGAAGTGATTAAGATGGCGGTTATCGTCGTCTCGACCGTGCCGATCCTGCTTGTTTATCCGTTTCTGCAAAAGCATTTTGCCAAAGGGGTTTTGCTCGGTTCTGTGAAAGGCTAGACCACATTGGGCTGCTGATTACGAACCGTCTATATATACTGACTAGGAGGCCATCATGAAAATTAAGAATATCACTTGTTACAAGCAAACGATGGGGTTATTTTATGTAAAGGTAGAAACAGATGAAGGCGCTTACGGTTTCGGTGAATCGAGCCCGATGCGTCCGGACGTGCTCATGCAAATCATGAACACGGTGATTAAGCCGCTTGTCATTGGTATGGACCCTTTTCAAACGGAGCTGATCGAAGAGGTCGTGCTGCGGAGAAATTACAAAATATCAGGTCAACTGCTTGCTGCGGCGTACAGCGGTCTCGAAATTGCACTATGGGATCTGAAGGGTCGCTATTTGAACCAGCCCGTGTATAATTTAATCGGAGGTCTTTATCGTGACCGTATTCCGCTTTACGCATCCAGTATGAGCCGAGATCTAACCCATGCGGAAGAAGCGGACAAAATTCGCGATGCGATTGATCGTCTGAAGGTCAAAGCCGTCAAAATCAAGGTAGGACCTCGTTTCGGGACGGGGCTTCCGGTTGACTTGAACGATGATGTGCTCAAGGTCAAGGCTGCCCGAGAAGCGATCGGTCCAGATTGCAAGCTGATGATCGACGGTAACAGCTCCTATACTTACATCCAGGCTGTACAGTTATTCGACCGTATTAAGGAATACAACATACATCATTTCGAAGAGCCTTGTCCGTATTACGATGTGGACACTTACGTGAAGCTGGCTAACACACTGCCGGTTCCCATTCATGTTGGGGAACAAGATTGGAATATATTCACTTTCCGTGATTTTATCAGCAAGGGTGCTTGTCATCTGTACGCAGCCGATCCTGTCAAATGCGGGGGGATATCAAGCGCGAAGCGGGCTGCTGCTTTATGTCGCGCGTTCGGTATTCACTACGTGCCGCACAATACCACCAAGGGTATCGGCTTCGCAGCAGCCATTCATTTGGCAGCCAGTTCACCGGAATGCAGCAGCTTTTACGAATACAACATCGAAACAAACAGTACCAGAGAACGTTATTTGAAACAGCCTTTCGAAGTGAAAGATGGCTATGTTCTTGTACCTCATGGGCCAGGACTAGGGGTCGAATTGGATGAGGAACTAATGGAAGCGACGCTTGAAGTTATTCGTTAGGAGTTAAATGGTTTGGTTATTATCAGTTCGTAATTAGGGGGCTAATGTATCCATGAAAACGAATCTTTTACTTAAGCAAGGACTGCTCGTTACAGCAGCATTATCGATTATTCTCGCTTCGGCATGTTCCAACGGAGAGGGATCCAAACCAGGTACGGCGGAATCCACGAAACCAGTGGAGCTTACAATGATGAACCTGTATTTGACGCCAGAACCTCCAAAAATGGACAGCGAGGCGATGAAACTACTTCAGGAGTACACGAACACGAAATTAAACATCACTTGGGTCCCCAGCGCAAGCTATAGTGAGAAGGTGACAGCCTCGATCGCTGTTGCCGGAGATCTGCCCAAGCTTCTTCTCGTGAAGGACGACCGTAACCCTGCGATTATCGAAGCTGCACGAGCAGGCTTATTCTGGGAACTGGGACCTTATCTGAAAGATTATCCGAATCTGAAAACGATGGATGCTACACGTCTAACCAATACGTCAATTGACGGTAAAGTGTACAGCATCTTCCGTTGGAG
>NZ_JBFTQB010000473.1:0-4867 GCF_056398785.1 Paenibacillus sp. 01T422
GTGCAGGCGCGAATTCTTTTTTGACTCGTCTAAGAAGCTCGAATTTTGCAAGGACGCCTGCTTAAGTAAAGAACCTCCAACCCTCTGTGAAGGAGATGGAGGCTCACGTACTGTTTATTTAATGAATTGTTCTTCTATGCAAACAATCTCAGAAGGAAGAACCGTGACTGGTCCTTGTCATCATTCAATCTCTAACCAACAAAGCCACCGACTCCACATGCACCGTATGCGGAAACATATCCACCGGCGTCACCTCCGCGACGCCGTAGCCCCCATCAACCAGCACGCGCAAGTCGCGAGCCAGTGTCGACGCGCTGCACGACACATAGACGACGCGACGCGGCTGCAGCTCTAAGATCGTCGCGAGCAGCGCGGCGTCGCAGCCCTTGCGGGGCGGGTCCACCACGATCACGTCCGGGCGAATGCCCTGACGTGTCCACTCGGGGAGGACCACTTCCGCTGGGCCCGCTTCGAAATGCACGTTCGTCATGCCGTTTAACTCGGCATTCTTCCGTGCATCCGCGATCGCCTCTTCGACGATCTCAACGCCGTAGACCTGTCCAGCGCGCTGCGCCAGGAACAGGGAGATCGTACCGATGCCGCAATAGGCATCGACAACCACTTCATCGCCGGTCAACCCGGCGTACTCCAATGCCTTCCCGTACAAGACTTCCGTCTGGACCGGGTTCACTTGAAAGAAGGATCGCGCGGAAATAGCAAATTTCACATCGCCGATATAGTCGTAGATAACCTCGCTGCCCCATAGGACGCGAGTCTCATCCCCAAAAATAACATTCGTCTGCTTCACATTAATGTTATGGCAAATGCTCTTCACTGAAGGCAGAGCCTCCCGAATGCCAACCACCCACTCGTCCACACGCGGAATCGTGCTGCCGTTGGTCACCAAGACGACCATGACCTCGCCCGTGCGGAAGCCGACTTTAACGACGACATGGCGCAGCAGTCCAGCATTCGTCTCTTCCCTATAAGCACGAATGCCCAGCCGAGCACCAATCTCCTTCACCCGAGCAACGACCTCGTCGTTCGCCTTATGTTGGATCAGGCACTCCTCCATATCGATGATGCGATGGCTTCCCTGCGCATAAAATCCGCCAATGAGGCCGCCGCGCTCTTCCCCAAAAGGAACCTGCGCCTTGTTCCGGTACCGCCACGGATCGGACATCCCCAGCGTGGGATGGACAACAATGCCTGTTATCCCCTCATCCGCTGAAGATTCGGAGGAGGAGGAAGTTGATTGTACATCCAGCTTCCCAATCCGCTGCAAATTATCCACGACCTGTTGCCGCTTCACACGAAGCTGAGCCTCATAACTAAGGTGCTGCAGCTGACATCCGCCACACTCCTCATAAATGCCGCAATGCGGCATAATACGTTCCGGACTCTCTTCTATCAACTCAAGCAGCCGCGCATGCCCATACTGCTTCTTCACATGCTCCACCTGCACCAGAGCGCGCTCACCAGGCAGAGCACCAGCGACAAAAAGGGTAAAGCCGTTCACACGGCCTACCCCTTCCCCATCATGGCTGATCCCAATGATCTCAGCCTCGTATTGCTGTCCGATCTGCACCGGCAGATCCGCCATCCACGCCGGCGCCACTTTAGGCGCAGAACTCCTTACTCTTTGATCCTTAGAATGATCCGCAGAACTCCCCGCTCTTCTGTCCACAGATTTCCCTGCACGGTTGGACTTCGCAGCCCTTTTATCTTTTACGCTCATAATACCCTCACTTATCTCTTCTTTCCCTGTAACATAAATGTCACGCCATTACTCCCTAGGCTGATGCGGATGATGCCCATCCTGCTCCTCATCCCCGACTCGCTCCTTCAATTGAAACGGCGTCGTCAACGTCTCAATCAGCGTCTTCTTATAAATCGACTGACCCGACTCATCGACGATGATCTGGAGGTGACTCTTCAAATTCGTCATGACGCACGGCAGCGTACCGCCGAATTCGCCATCCAAGTTCAGCTGGACGTAGTCCGGAGAATTAATTTCGATATGATTCGTCTGAAAATAAATCAAATTCGGGTCATTTAAGTGCTCCCCGCGCAGCGCGAGTGTGACCACTCGGATAAACTCCGCAAGATTACACTTGCGTAGTATTAGAACATCAAATAATCCATCATTCATCCTGGCYTCCGGAACGAGCTTCTCGAACCCGCCGACGGAGTTCGTGTTGCCGACGAGGAACATCATGACTTCATCGTGAAACTCGAGATCGCCAGCTTTGACGTACAGCTCAATAGGCTTGAGCCTAGGCAGTTTTTCGAGTCCCTTCATATAATAGGCCAACTGTCCGATCATGGTCTTGAGTTTGCTCGGGACTTCGTACGTCAGCTCGGTCATCGAGCCTCCGCCGGCGATATTAATGAAGTAGCGGTTGTTGATTTTGCCTACATCAATGTCGGTCGTGTACTTCTGAATGATCAGGTCGCATGCCTGCTCCAGATTCTTGGGAATGCCAAGCGCGCGGGCAAAATCGTTGGTCGTCCCCAGCGGCAAAATGCCCAGCGGCGGCCGTCCCTCTTTCTCGGCCATTCCGTTCACGACTTCGCACAAGGTGCCGTCTCCGCCTGCGGCGATAATGAGATCAAAGCCACGATTCACGGCCTCAGCCGCGGCAAGTGTGGCGTCCCCTTCACCGATTGTCGCGTGAGCGGATGTTTCGAAGCCGCCGCGCTCTAGGCGCTGAAGGATTTCTGGCAGGCGTTTCTTCATTTCTTCCCGTCCGGAGGTCGGGTTATAGATCAGTCTTGCTCTTTTGACCATTGTGTCTCATCACCTGTTCACCGTCTCGAATTTGCGGAAGCAATCTGCTTCTCCATCCACTTGGAAATCAGCGGACTTGGCAGCAGCGCCCGTCCATTATATTTATATGCAAATCCCTTCAAACGGGAAGGGACTACTTGATTCGTGAAATAGCCCTCACTCAGAAAAAGCGGCGCCACAATAACAGCATGTCCAGGCTTCGTAAGCGCCCATTCTGTCATCTTAGCATGCACTTGATCCGGCAACAGCATGGCAACATCGGATTCGTCAAAGCCGCCTAAAGCTTTTAACCGCTCTGCGAGCTGCTCTAAGCCTTGAAGCCATTTCTGATGAAAGCCGTCCTCTTGACTTCCGTGCCCAATCAGCAGAAGAACTTCCTGTGTTGGCGATTCGGACAATTCCTTGATTTTCGCATAAATAATTTCAGCAATAACAGGATCGTCATCAATTGGCGATGTAAAATGAATCCGTGCCTTGATATCAAAAGGCTCCATATCCGTCTCCAGCAGCGGCTGTTCGATGACCCCTAGCGCATAGCTGATTTCATCAATGTGTGTACTCCCAGAAGACACGAACAGGGGAACGACGATGATATCCGTCACACCTTGCGCCTCTAAGCTATTAATACCGTCTTGAATTAAACGGCCTTCCACCAGTTCTAGATATGAGGCATAAATAGGAACATCTGCCGGCAAATGAACCGCAGTTACGGCTTCGTCAACGAGGTCAACCCAGCCTTGATCCCTTGATCCATGGCTTATAACCAGGACTCCAACCTTACTCATTATGTTCTCCCCACCCGTTCTATCCATGGCTACAATCCTATGCTAACGAATGTGTTCCCACATGTCAATTGAGCCCTCCATAAACAGAAAAAATCCCGCATTACACTTGGCAATGCAGGATCTTGAATTCTTTTATGATACAAATGATTAACGTCCTAAACGATCTAGTGTCAGTACATAGCCGTCATTGCCATAATTCAAGCAGCGCTTAACTCTGGAAATCGTTGCTGTAGATGCGCCAGTTTCCGCTTCAATCTGATTGTACGTGCAGCCTTTGCGCAGCATACGGGCAACCTCTAGACGCTGGGAAAGCGATTGAATCTCGTTCACGGTGCACAGGTCATCAAAAAAGACGTAGCACTCTTCTATATCCTTAAGGGTCAGTATGGCCTCAAAAAGTTGGTCTATTGCTTTATCATTTAATTTTTTTAATTGCATACGTTATCAACTCCTGGTAGAAAGGCATGTTAGCTTAATATTGTAAGCTCCAGAGTATCATTCGACACGCCCGCTTCAAATCCTCCCTTTAGGATTGCGAAACGTTAAAATTTCTATGCGTTAATGGGATGAATTGTGACAAATATCTAGGACCCGTGACATTCGTCCATACCAACGATAGGCAAGTGACATATCCTGTAGGAGACAAATCTGATAAAAAAGGATCGTGAATCCCAGTGACTAACCCTAGACAAATCATTGGTAATGGCGGTAACCGTCCTGATGTCCATACAAGAAGCATCACAACTTTACCCCCGCAAATTGGTAATGATCGCGCATTCGGCCAGTATCCAGGCTTAGGCGGCAATTCATTCTCGGATTTCACTCAAGGCGGAGGCTTCCCTACTCCTTTCCAAGGAGGCGGCGATTTCTTCGGCGGTAATACCGGCGGTGGCGGTGGTGGCGGATTTTTTGGCGGCGGCGGCGGCGGTGGCGGCGGCGGTGGTAACGCCGGTGGTGGTGGCGGTTTCTTCGGCGGTGGCGGTGGTGGCGGCAATGCTGGTGCCACGGGAGGTGGCGGTGGCGGTAACTTCCTCAGCAACCTCCTCGGAGGAGGCGGTGGTGGTGGCGCAGCAACCGGTGGCAGCTCCAATCCGCTGAGTGGCCTCAACATGAAGCAAATCTCCGGCTTCGTTGAGCGGATGGGCGGCATCGACGGCATCCTCGGCACGATGGGCAAGGTTCAGAAATTCATGTCCAGCTTTCAGCAAATGGCCCCCATGGTGAAAACGATCTTTGGCGCCCTAGGCAAAGGTAAAGTAGCCTCGGGAGACGCTATTGAAGTGTTCAAACC
>NZ_JBFTQB010000474.1:0-4866 GCF_056398785.1 Paenibacillus sp. 01T422
GACCGAAGTCGTTCCGGATTCCACGAATGTGGGCTCGGCGGACGGTTATGAGTTCATTGAAGTTTATAACAATACGGATCAGCCCGTTAATTTCAAAGACTATAAAGTCGTCTACCGTTACACGGATTCAGGTCCAGATGCAGACGTTCCATGGCCTGCGGACAAAGAAGACATGATGATCCCTTCAAAAGGTATACTCGTCTTCTGGATCATCAACAACCAGAACGGGAACTCAACAGCAGCTGACTTCAATGCCAACTACGGAACGAACCTTCTAGAAGGCACTAACCTTGTACGCGTGCACAGCGACGGGATGGCGAATGCCTCTAACCGTGGCCTAGTAATTGCGACGAATACGGGCATCGAGCTGTCTACAGCTTATTATATCAATGGCGATTCAAAGGCCAATAAAGGGATTTTGTATAAATATCCGTCTGACGGCAGCAAAACGATGATCAAATACAGCTCGACCGTTGCAGCGGCAACACCGGGTTCCGTAGATCAGGTTCAAGTGCCGCCACAGACCGTGAAGGTCACTCCGGATACACTTAAGCCTACGCTCAATGATTTGACCAAAGAGAATACAATCGAACAAGCCCTAGATCTCGAAATTATCGGTGAGGCTAAGGACGAAACATCGCTCAAAACAGTAGCCCTCTACTATAAAACAGACAAGCAGTCCCAATACAACAAGAGATACTTGAAAGAGAGCTTTGCGGATACGTTATACCATTATATGATCTATTCGCCTGAACTTATCGGAAACTCTTACGTGGACTATTATTTCACAGCTTCCGACGGCACGAATGAGACCATCACCCAAACGAAACGTGTTCAAATCCAAGGTGGTTCGGACCATTCCAGCCTACGCTTGAATGTGAAAGACGGTGACGTCGTTTCGCAAACGAAAGTGTTGAAGGGAACAGGTGAAGGCGTTAATCCAGACAGCCTGAAACTATCCATCGACGGCAGCGAGCTAACGCAGTCGACTTATCATGCCGTGGAGCATGATGCCTTCTTCGCTTTTGAAGTCATGGGCGTGAACTACTATTTCAAAAATGGGATTACCCAAGGGCAGGAAATTCTCTCAATTTTCCAAGACCCGATTAATAGCTACAAAACATTATCCATTCCATTAAAAGCCGAGCGTCTCAAAGAAGGTAGCAACGCGTTCCAGATTCGTGCTGGTTCCAAAGCTTCACCGTTCGACGACCGTCCGGAAGAGAATAAAGATAACTTCGAAGTGAAGAACGTTCGTCTCGTCTTTGCCGACGGTACGGTGGTGTATGACGCGAAATATAGCGATCCTAACAAGGTGATCAAAATAGGGGATTCCTCCGGTCTGTTGCCGGTGATCGATTTCAACTTCGTTATTCCGTCCACTCAGCTGGCTTCCAAAGCTTATAATTGGAACACGACTTCAACAGCTGACGGCAATCATCAGGTTACAGTCAGCGATACCACAGGCGGGATGGTTACTTCCAACGTGCAGGTGGATAACACAGCTCCTGTTGTACAGCCTTCCATTGAGGAAGGGGAAATGTACCGTGGCAGCTTCACAATCGATGCGATCGTATCGGATGCATTGGCTGGTGTAGACAAGGTTGAGGCCCTACTAGACGAGCAGCCAGTCACGCTGCCGATGGCTACTTCATCCTCACAACTGCCGGGTGGAACGCATGTTTTCAACGTTAAGGCTACGGATAAAGTTGGTAATGTGAAGGAAGTAACGATTCATTTCGAAGTGCCTAATGAGATGCCGGATATGCCTGATCTGATTGCTCCTAGTCAAGGTGCGAGTGATGTGGCTCCGAACGCTTCCTTGAGCGTGAAAGTAACCGATCCGATGAACGACGACTTGAAGGTCACGTTCAATCAAGGCTTCAAATACGATGCAAGCACACAGGGAACGTTCAGCGGTTATCGCGGCGCTGCGGACACAGAGCCTCCGAAGCAGGAGAAGCCTGCAAGTGAGGTGGCTATGACCCCTGAAGATTACAGCAAAATTAGCAGCGTTGACGGCAACTATCTGACCGATGATGCTGTCGAGAAGTTCCCTTACCAACGTTTTGAGATTGCGTTAGACCCTGCGATTCAAAGCACAGACGCAGTCGTCATTGACTGGAAAGGGAAGTCCCTGGAAGGCCGCAAAGTTTCTTTATACGCATGGAGCCCAAGCAAGCTGGAGTGGAACGCTTTGAAGACCGTTATTGCGGGCAGTGAGGACTTCGAGCTGAAAGCGAACGTTCAAGCCGGCGATTATGCCAATAGCGGGAAAATTCAAGTAATGGTACAGGATGAAATTGCCGTCACGCAGAATCAAGCCGCTGACAGCGACTATGATTTCTCCTTCGTGTGGATGTCTGATACCCAGTACTATTCCAAGAGCTATCCTTATATCTATCAAAAAATGGTGAAATGGATCTCCGATCACAAAGAAGACAACAAAATTAAATACGTTATTCATACAGGCGACATCGTAGATAACGCCGATCAAGAGTACCAATGGATTGAAGCCGATAAAGATATGAAAGTTTTGGAAACGGCGGGGATCCCTTACGGGGTGCTAGCAGGTAACCATGACGTAGGCCACCAAGACAATGATTACAGCTATTACGACAAGTGGTTTGGCGAGGATCGTTTTAAAAACCAACCTACTTACGGCGAATCTTATGATAACAACCGCGGCCACTATGACTTAATTTCCTCGAACGGTAACGATTTTATCGTTGTTTACATGGGTTGGGGTTATGGAGACAAAGAGATTGACTGGATCAACGAAGTGTTGAAAAAGTATCCGAACCGCAAAGCGATTCTGAACTTCCATGAATTCATGCTCGTTTCCAATAACCGCGCGCCAATGGCGGAAAAAGTTTTCGAGCGTGTAATTAAGCCGAATAAGAACGTAATTGCTGCTCTATCTGGTCACTATCACGATGCTGAGCTGAAAGTCGATCCAATTGACGATAACGGCGACGGCGTTCCAGACCGCAATGTGTATCAAATGCTGGCAGACTACCAAGGAGCGCCAGAAGGTGGACTTGGGTATATGCGATTGATGCAATTTGATTTGGCACATGGCAAAATCAATATGAAGACTTATTCACCTCATTTGGATGATTATAACTACTATGAGCCGAATGAATATCCTGGGAAAGACGAGTTCAGCCTCGATCTGAATCTGGATGCGGTGACCAAACGCGTTGCCACAGATTATATCGGTGTGAACGTGTATACGAACAAAACGATTGGAAGCGTCGCGAGTGTGAAAAGCGGGGAAAACGCTTCGGTGACGTGGCCGAACCTTGCTCAGAATACGACCTATCAGTGGTATGCTGTCGCAGAGGATGCGTATGGCGGTTTGAGACAGTCGGATATATGGAAGTTCACGACTGGAACGGTGACGACGGATCCGTCCGATTCGATCAATGATTTGAGCGGACTAAGCCTGATCACGGGAAAACTCAACGAGCAGTTTGAGGCATCAAGAACGAATTACACACAATCAGTTGCGAACAACGTTGAAAGCGTGAAGGTTACTCCATCAGCAGCGAGTGCTTCGGCAACAGTGAAAGTTAATGGCGTGCAAGTTGCAAGTGGTCAAGAGAGTAGCGCGCTTCCTCTTCAAGTAGGGGAAAACACAATTACCGTAGTTGTTACCGCTAAAGACAACACAAGCAAAATCTACACCATTGTTGTCACAAGGTTGAGTAACAATACATTGTTAACCAACATAACGACAGATAAAGGCACGCTAAGTCCTGCGTTCACTGCTACACAGTCCGATTACATTGTTGATGTAGCTTATGGTGTTACAAGCTTGAACCTGAATGTAACCAAAGATGAAACACACCAAGAATTAATGGTAACGGGTGCTGAGAATAGCTCTGTTTCCGGCAATGTGTACATGTACACAGTTTCAAATCTGGTTGTTGGTTCTACTCCAATCCAAGTTGAGGTTACAGCGCAGGATGGGACGAAGAATGCGTACAATCTGACAGTAAAACGCGCAGCTGATACATCATCGGATTCTGACTCAGGTTCTGATTCTGGCTCTGGACCATCTTCACCATCTGCTCCAATTGACACTAAAGTTACCTCGACAGATGGTAAGCTAACACTTCCAGTAGGTAGTACGGGCGAAGTTAGCTACGAAAATGCGGTTACCGTCGCAATTCCGGCAGATGCTTCATTGAAAGAATTGAAGTTGACTATTGAGAAGCTGAATGAAACGAAGGATCTTTTGACAAATAATGAGGTTCTAGCAAGTCCGATCTATGAGATCCTCAAAAACTTCACCGAGAACTTCAATAAGCCGGTCACCTTGACGTTTACTTTCGATCCAGCAACCTTGAAGGGCGGCCAAAAAGCAGCTGTCTTCTATTATGACGAAGTGAACAAGCTGTGGATGGAAGTAGAGGGTGGTAAGGTCAATGGTAATCGCATTACGGTAGAGGTTAATCACTTTACGAAGTATGCCGTTATGGCAGTTGGTTCAACCGTAGTGGAGCCAACAACGCCGGCCATTTCCTTGAACGATATCAAAGGACACTGGGCAGAAAATAACATTCTTGAATTGGTAAAAGCGGGATCCATTAACGGTTATGAAGATGGCACATTTAAACCGGAGAACCGCATCACACGAGCAGAATTCGTTTCAATCGTGGTGAAATTCCTGAAATTAAACGAGCAAGGCAGCAGCAATGAATTCGCTGACGCAGCGAACCACTGGGCGAAGAACGCAATCGCCACAGCTGCAGCGCAAGGCATTATCACAGGATACACAGATACAACCTTTGGTCCGGATGATTTCATTACCCGTGAGCAAATGGCGGTAATCATGGTTCGTGCCGCTCATTTGGACAC
>NZ_JBFTQB010000475.1:0-4865 GCF_056398785.1 Paenibacillus sp. 01T422
CAACAATATAGTGAGTTTATCAGCTGATCCCTTATAGTTGGCATTTCGAACCTGCACTAGCAATTGATTCTCAAGTTCAAGCACCCGATCCATAGAGGGGATCTGCCCCAATTGTTTAATGTAGTCCTGCGTCAATACAGACATTTTACCAGCGAGGAACCGATACATGGAGACAGAGAGCGCTTGCTGATAAGCCGTTGTTAGATGGGTATGGGCCGTAACGCTTGCACTTAAAGCAGCCGTAATCGAAACATGATAGCTCTTCAACACATACTTCTGGCACTCTTGAAGCAGCACTAAGATTGACACTTCTGGTATTTCTTCCAGCGGATTCGCCTGTAGAATCACAGCTATGTGATCATTGCGCAGATCAACCGCTTCGGCTATGCAAGCTTTCTGTAGAAATTCCGAGACAATGTTCATGATGGCGAATATGAGGAGTTCTTTCTCCTCCATCTTTCTTTTTATCAGACAGCTGATTAACATTATCAAATTTCAACACACATACCATGAAGATTTGCTCCTGCCGGAAAGGCAGCTTGTACTCTTTGCAGCCCAATTCAAATTCCTCATTGGAAACCGATAAGCTGTTTAATACCCATTTGCTTAAAAAACGATTTTGTCTATGCTGCTGCCCAGAGATCTTCTCTTGTTGAAACTTCTCGAGCTGATTAGCTGAATTCCTGTATACATCTTGCAAAAAAATAAACTCATCACTCGTCGCGCTAGTCTCCCCTTGGGCTAAGTGACTCGATCGCAGCTGCGAAACCAGCTGTTCTACAGGTCTATAGATCCCTCTGGATACTTGCAAGAGAACTAAGAGCGTCACAAGCAAAACAATAACGGTTATGACAATAATGCTCGTCCTTAGTTTGATTAAATAAACGTAGGCTTCATCATAGGGAACTGTTTTGAACAAAATCCATCCTGTATTATCAACCGGGATATAGGAAGCCAAATATTTGGTGCCATCCAACTTCACATCGAAATAATTTTGCGACTCTCCCAACGTTTGATACTTCGATTTTAATAAGGCTTCCAACCTCGTCCCTTCTTCAGACAACTCCTGACTCACTTCAATAAATGCCTGCTTGTCACTGAGAATGAACATTTTGCTGAGCTGCTCGGCCTCTACATTGTTAATTGCTTTGATATTGTTGAACAGCCACTCTAATTTAACATTGATAATGACAGCCCCATCCATACGGCCTTGCTCGTCTGTCAATTCATACATCACATAAGTGATCACTTTTTCCTTTTGTTCATGTTGTGAATCAAGGCTTACATTCATCTCTCGAATGAAGGGCTTCAGTGGCGGCAGGTCCGACCCTCTAGCTTGAAGCAAAGCCTCCAAATCCTTATCTTGATAGATAAATTGTCCAAATGTGGAGTAATAGCGCTGCATGTTATTGTTATAAATGTACACCGACTGCACGAAGGAATTGCTCCAAACGACGGAGCTCTTCAGCTTATTCATGACATTCATATAATCAAATGTCTCTTCGCCTTTCAAATACATTAAAGACCGCACATCATTATTATTGTAAGTCGACAAAAGTAAATTACGAACCATAGCATCTAGATATTCAATGTTGTATTTGGTCTGCGCAAGGAGCTTTCTGCTATTTTTATATTCGTTTTCAAAAACCTTTTCTTGCACGTTATAGTACACAACACTTGATAAAATAGATGTTACGAGTAAGATTAACGAAGCAAACCATAAGTAGATTCGGGCTAAATACTTTTTTGAGCCCAGTTTCTTAGTCACTTTCACTCTGCATACCCCCACAATATCCAAAATGAAATTAGTTTACTCTATATATGTAACACTGGAATTTACAGGTTAAATTATATTCTAAATATTTCGACAGCTTTCGTCTATCCCTAAATTTATATAGCCTATCTAGGCAC
The DNA here is from genome assembly GCF_056398785.1 of Paenibacillus sp. 01T422. NCBI lineage: Bacteria > Bacillati > Bacillota > Bacilli > Caryophanales > Paenibacillaceae > Paenibacillus > Paenibacillus sp. 01T422. The sequence continues at coordinate 1,912 of NZ_JBFTQB010000475.1, forward strand.
AAAAAAAAGGTATCCACAAGTCGAAAAACTTGTCGAATACCCTTTTCTTATGTACTTAAGATAATTGCTCAACAATGCGGTCGGCAAGCGGATACACAAGCTCCTCCTCCAAGGTGAAGTGCCTGAGCAGGATTAAGCAGGCCGTCATTAATTCCGATGCCATCACGTGCAGGAATTCCTCATCTATCGGCACTTTCATCGTGTTAACACCGTCTACGAAAGTTTGCACAACTCTTTTAGCCAAGTCATGATCCTGTTCCAAAACGGTTATAGAACGGGAAACCGATAGCGCAGTCGTTGGATGCAAATAGGATTGCAGGAGAGGAAACAGCTCATTTTCTTCCCACTCCGAATGCTGCTCCAGCTCTTCCACCAGAGAAAGAATCAGATCTTGGAGTTCAATCAGCTTACACATGCCTATTGAGCAATCCTCGAGGGAGTACAAGGAAGCAGCCATCGTGCGGATTTCGGCAAGCTGCCCGCGCATCTGTAAATGTTCCTCCTTCAGACGTTCTACGAGTATGGGGAAATTGCCCGGATCCACAATATACTCCCTATTCGTTTGAATGCTCAAACGGTCGTTCATTCTACATCCTCCTTTGAGTTCTCCTCCGAAAAGTTTATTCGTGAGCACACGCAAAAAAGCTGACCTTTTCTGCATTATCATTCTATGCAGGTGGGGTCAGCTATCATGCGAAGGAATACGGAATGATTAGAACATTTATCGAATGCGACTTTCCGTTAATTGGAACTGATTCATGAGTTGGAGCAGCGATTGTGTAATCGCCCCGACATCTCCCGTCGTTTGGCGTACATGCAGCATATCCTGCAGCAGCTCTTGCACGGTTTTCTCCACTTCGGCAGAAATTTGGCGGTTCTCCTTGCTCACGCCCGCTACCTTCTCCATCAGCGCTACCACTTCCTCCACCACTTGTGTTTTCATGGTGTCATGAGCGCTCGCGCTGCTAAGAATTTCAGAGGCCGCCGCAACAATTTGCGTCCCTTCCCATACAACCCTGGTGCCTTCCTCCATCGAGGTGAAGGCTTCATTCGCATGGCGTTCGATCTGTTCAATCGTCTCGTTGATCTCCATCGTTGACTTCTTCGTCAGATCGGCCAATTTACGAATCTCACCTGCGACAACGGCGAAGCCTTTGCCGTGCTCGCCAACCCGCGCAGCTTCGATCGAAGCATTCAGAGAAAGAAGATTCGTCTGCGCCGAAATTTCTTCAATGACTTTCAGAAGCTTCGGTATTTCTTGCGTAGTAAGCAGGAACGTCTGAATGGTCTGATTCGTTTCGGCTACCTTGGCTAAAATCTGATCCATTTTGTCACCGATGCGCCCCACTTCATCCTGGGCTACTGCTATTTGATCCGATGCTTTTTCTTCCAGCTCGCGCAGCGTGCCGCTCATATTTTGCGTAACATCCTTAGCGACGTCGATGTCCTTGAGCTGTCCGCGTAAAGAACGAATCATATTATGGATCTGAGTACTCATGCGACCCGTTGATTGCTCTGTTGAGCCAGTCGATTCATTGAGCCGATCTTGACTGATCTGAACCTCAGCCGCTGCTTGCTTCACTTGCAGCATGATGCCTTCGAGGGAATCGATCATATTGTTGATCCATTTCGCCAACTCCCGGGTCTCATCCCCTGCAAACTCTTGCACGCGCAAACGCTGCGTCAAGTCCCCGCTGCCTTCCGCGTTTAAGCGGATGAACTTATTGATTTGGGCAAGCTGCTTAACAACGGGCTTGCTGCCTTTGCGTCTGATGATACCGGAGCCGATCCAACCGTATATTGCACTAGCAGCAGCTGTAATCGCTGCGCCCAATCCACCCGAGACATGGCCGTTTAATAGCCAAAAACCACCGCCTGATAGTAATATAAAACCTACAATAAATTTGATTTGCAAGCTGAACATTTTCCAATCGATACCGCGAATCCGGTATACCTCTTCCAGATCTCCTTCACACATCATCCCCCATATATCCGGGCAATGCGGCAGCTGGAACGTAACTCCCTTCCCAATAACCGAGATGTGTCGGTAATCCGAATAACCCGGAAATTCCACGAACAGATTGTTCCCTTTGGCAATGGTCCCTGCAACACCCGGGTGCAGTTGCCCTGTTGCCGGATCTGTGAAGATCAGCTCCAGCTCCGTATGCTCCTTAACGCCGACTATACCGAAATCCGTGCGTACGCCGTCTTTTAAATTATCGCCATGCGTGAAAGTCAGATCCTCAAATCGACTTCGGGACAACGCCGTCCCTGGAGCAATCTGCTTATTCAACACCGGCTTCGCCATGAATAAATAGTTATCACCTGAATCTGGATATACGTGTCCGGATTCCCGTTGAATCAAATCCCCTAGCACATCGTTTGGCACGCGACCGCAAATAGCTCCTTGCCACTCCCCGTTCTTCACCAAAGGTAAGATAAAAGCCATCGTCATAGCATCATGAAACGGCGAAGTGCTTGGACCGATCTGTAACGTTAGCAGGTCAGAAAAAGGCCCAAATAAACATTTCTCCCCTCTGCGCGTCTCCTCCAGTCCTTTCATAAGACCGCTTCCAGCTACATACGTCTTCCCAACGTGAGCAGGGTATGTAGAGTAACTCACACCAGCTCTTTCATTTAGTATAAAAATTTCCGAAAAATCAGCCCCACTTTTCAGCGCAGCAGCGAGCATTTTCTGTATAACTGCTGAATCTTGAGAAAGCTGCGAAGTAGCTGATCCCGACTCGGATAACGTCGCATGCAATCTGTCCAGATGAGACCAGTATGATTCCACCCAGCTCCGCAATATTTCTGTCCGCGTATGAGCTATCCCTTCAAAGATATGTTCAACATCTTCCTTAAGGTGACGATTCAACCGATATGACCACCAAAGCGGCAATCCTTTCCGAAAACCTAGCCAATCAAACATACCCCATCCCCCTATATTCACATAG
>NZ_JBFTQB010000476.1:0-11272 GCF_056398785.1 Paenibacillus sp. 01T422
CCCTAACTGCTGAACACGAATCGACTCCATCAGGTCCACCGTCCTTTATCTCACTGCAGCAAAAAAGACCTTCGGTCAGTTTCGCCTATACAGGCGGAACTTTCCGAAGGTCTTTTATCCCTTACGGTGTAACACGTCTTAATCCGTGTCGGCTTCGCTTGGTTCGCCATCCGCGTGGATTCGGATCCCTAGAAGCCCTTCCGTTTATTTTCCACATCTTAACACATCATGTCATGTACAGACAATACCTTTTTTCAATTAATTCCCAGATTGTTGGAGGTTATCAAGCTCCTGCTTGAGGGTAGCTGATTTCTGTTGCGCGTCCTTAATTTGCGTCTGCAGCTGCTGAATCTCCTGTTCCGCTTCCGAGAGTGCAGCCGCAGTAGCCTGGGAGTGGAGCTCCTGAGCTACCTGCAGGGTTTGTTCGGCAGCTTGCTCCGCTTTTTGTGCAAACTGTTTAATTTGTTCCATGTTTTGCTTATCCTGACTTTGTTGATCTTGTTGTGGCATAAAAGAACCCCCAGCTCGAATTTTCCATACAGGATTAATTTTAGTAAAATGAGCCGATCTTATTCCTCTCATCCAAAGCAGCTTGACTTAGCGCAGATATTCGTCTTTACTGACCAGAAGATCGGATAACACAGGGGTTGGAATCACGAATTCAGGAACGCCCATATAACCTGGCGCGACTTCATACTTTTGAAACGAAATGACAAGTTGATCGCTTTCGTTGATATAAAAGTTTTGATCTTTTTTTATTGTCTTGAAGACTTCGCTCATCTGTGCCGGGGAGCCTTCAACCCAATAGATCTTTGCCGGGTCTGATTTCATCTGTTCAATCATCTGTGACTTAATGTTCTCGCTGATCACATCGATATACCGCTCATCTGTAAACAAACTTGGCAAAGTGATGAGGATTTCTTTCTTTTTATCAATCGTATCGAACTGAAATGTAGTTGAAGATGATCCCACCATGTTAACCACATATCTTCCTACGGACAAAATGCGATCGTTATCGGTCTTCACCACATAGCCGCTATTTACGCCCAAATGCCCTCCACTGCCTGCTGCTTTCATGCTGTCCATTTCCGTCATGAAATCACGATACTGCTTTTTCGCTTCCTCCTGATATTTATTATTCAGCGATTCCTGTAGATCCTTATTTTTCATGTCCGTAATCACAGGTACTTCCAACTTAGCCTCATAAGTCTGGTCTTTGAACATATATTCTCTAAACGTAAGAACCTTAATCAAGTTTCCAACCAGAGGTACTTCCGACAGGGCATGAGCAAAAGCTGGACTTGTATTAATGCTGGTTACCAAAATAATTACCGCGGCAGCAGCAGCAGTAAGCCATTTGAGGCTGCTCCGTTTCTTCGTATGTTGTTTGATGGCTTTATTTACGATAAAATCAAGCTCATTTGGGATCGGGATATCCCTATATTGTTGTTTCATCTCGTCTAATTTCCTATCCATCTTAGCGTACCTCCTCTAGATCTTCTTCGGTCATACGAATACGAAGCAGCCGCAGCGCTTGATATAATCGGGTTTTGATCGTCGAAATATTTTCATTCAACACTTCGGCAATTTCATCGATTTTCAAATCCTCGAAATACCTAAGGGTAATCACGCTACGATACATGGTTGGCAGCTCTTCCAGCGCCAGCTCCAGATCCATATTGGCATACACATCTTCACTGCCAGGGTCCATCGCTTCCAGCATCGTTTCGTCCACGACTTGCATCTTTTTGTGCTTCCGCAAGAAATCTAGCGAGGTATTTACAACAATACGATAAAACCAACTCTTCATTGATGCAGTGCTTTTCAACGATTCCGCCGAGGCAAACGCTTTATGGATAGCTTCCTGAACGATATCAAGCGCATCCTCCTGATTCTTCACATAGCTATATGCCAAGCGGTAGACGTGCTCTTTATGTTCCGTTATACAGGTAATTAACAATTTTTCCAGATTTGCATGTAAGGTCATGAGTATAAAGACGCTCCTTTGATACGCGCGAATTAATATGTGTCTTCTATGAGGTAGGACGTATAAGTGCATCATAAAGTTTGGATCTCGCTATCATAACATAGGATGTAAGGACTCAGAGCCATCCTTCTTCTACCAATTTCTTTCTCCCACTGCTATACTTACAGCATGCATACGTTAGAGAGGTGACTACAGCCTATGAACATTATTAAAGTCAAGGACCGCCATGAATTAGAAAAAAGAATCCCCTCCATGCCCTGGTATATAGAGAAATTTATTAATTATAAGCTGCCGGATCTTTCTCCTTCTTCTTTGCTGGAGTACGTGCGCGATTATGAAATCTTCTTATCCTGGCTGCTAGCCGAAGGATTAAGTACTGCCCCGTCGATGAATCAAGTACCCATCGAAGATTTAGAGAAACTACATATGGACAGCGTCGATAACTTCCGCATGTTTCTTGCTACGCGGAGAGAACACGCTAATATCAAAACGACGATTAACCGGAAGCTTTCCGCTCTCCGATCCCTTTTCCATTATCTAAGTCAAATTGCCGAAGACGATAATTTCTACCCACTGCTGAAGCGAAATGTCATGGCCAAAGTGGAAATTAAGCGGTCAAATAGACCCAAGGATAGCGCTGCCAAGCTAGAGGGTAAGCTGCTGCAGGAAGAGGAGATTGTCGAGTTCATCGACTATGTCCAGAACGGATACGAGCATGATGTAGCTTCCAATAAGCAGGCTATCTACTCTTATGAACGCAACAAGATTAGGGATATTTGCATCATTACGCTGATTTTGAATTCCGGCCTGCGCGTGTCCGAGGTTTTTAATCTGAATGTCGATGATATCGATCTGAAGAAGAAGCTGACCCATGTATACCGTAAAGGTAAAAATGATGATACGTTCAAAACGCCTGTCTACTTCCGCCAGGAAGCCATCGGGGCGCTAACGGATTATCTAGCTATTCGACAAACGCACTATAAGCCGCTGAAAAAAGAAAAAGCCCTCTTCCTTGCCATCGCAAATGGCAAAAAAGAAGGCGTTCGTATGACCAAACGAGCCATACAAGAGCTCGTTATCAAATATGCGAAGCGTTTCGGCAAACCCTATTTATCCGTTCATAAGCTGCGACATTCATTCGCCACAGATTACTACCTACAAAATGACTTGTACAAAACGCAAGAGCAGCTTGGGCACGCCTCACCGGCTGAATAATTTGGTTCAGCTTCTCTTCTGTGATGTCCTTCGTATTCAGGAATTGACTTTTCCCGCTTGCACGTGAATCACTTGGCACACCACTTACGTATTTGTTCGTCAGCAAACCTTGAGCAAGCGGACAGAAAGCGATACTGCCCACACCGAATTCATCCAGCACATCCTGCAGTCCACCCTCAATCCAACGATTCAACATGCTGTAAGAAGGTTGGTGAATGAGCAGCGGTGTTCCGAGGCCTTTCAGAATCGTGACCGCTTCTCTTGTTTGTTCGGCTGTATAGTTAGAAAGACCAACGTACAAGGCTTTACCTTGACGAACAATTTGATCAAGAGCACCCATGGTTTCTTCGAAAGGTGTGTTCGGATCTGGTCTATGCGAGTAGAAAATGTCAACATACTCAAGACCCATGCGCTTCAAGCTTTGATCCAAGGAAGACACTAGATTTTTCTTGGAACCCCACTCCCCGTATGGTCCTTCCCACATGTGGTAACCGGCTTTGGTGGAGATGATCATCTCATCACGGTAAGCGCCGAGGTCGCTTTTCAACACTTTGCCGAACATTTCTTCAGCCGATCCAGGAGGTGGGCCGTAGTTATTCGCCAAATCAAAATGTGTAATTCCTAAGTCAAAAGAACGAAGCAGCATAGCTCGTCCATTCTCGTGAATATCCAATCCCCCGAAATTGTGCCACAGACCTAATGAAATCGCTGGCAGTTTAAGTCCGGATTTCCCGGAACGATTATATTTCATTTCTGCATAACGCGTTGAACTTGCTTGATAAACCATGTGCGTGCGTCCTCCTTCATAATGTCCATAGAAAACTTACTCTGTAAGTATCTATTAAAGTTTCACCAAAGTTTGGTTTCTTAGTACAGTATAGGCGAACCCTGACAACAAAAAAAGAGCTGAAAAAAACGTGTCTTACTTACCTCAAGGTTAGTAAGCTCTCTCAAACTCGTTTCCGTCAACAACAAAAAAACTGCCGAGTCGCCTCGACAGCTTCAGGATTTACTTGCATTTACCGCAACCACAGCCGCATTTCCCTTTGCCTTTTGGTTTATAGATCTCTTTGTTCGTGAGCAACGCTTTCGATTTCGCAGTTCCACGAATTCCCGCACAGCGTAAACAGTCTGCGATACATTGATTCCGGCCAACTACAAACAAACGTGTACATACATTCGTACAATAACGGCCGCAATTTGGTATTGCACGTACATTTCCTAGATAAGCACCTTTTGGCATACCACCAGCACCACCTTTTCCTTTGGTACTATAGGGTATTCTCACAGTCATGCTTACGGTTGTACAGTTCATCTAGTCTAATTGCTTATTTTCTAAAGATTGCACAAGCTCCATACTATGTGCCTGCAGCCATTTTGTCTTTTCAAATGTATTTTGTATGATATCAATAAGCACACCTTGTGGATCAACACCATCCGCGTATCGTCCCAGGAAGTGAATAAAGACGTCCAATCTCCGCAGTTCGATCAACAGTGGCAGCACTTGAATTTCCGCTTCCTTTAATTCAACGAATTGTTTGTAGCCTTTATAGAAAGCAATACAATTTCGCTTCAACTCCGCTTTTGGTAACGCAGGATCAATCAAGTCCGACAAACAGACAGCGATTTCCATGACACGGAGGTCCCGTGTTATAAATTCAAAGTCCAGCACGGAAGTAATTTGATCATCCTCATCCACTAGCATATTCGAACCGTTAATATCGCCATGCACAAGCTGATGAGGAAGTTTACGCAGTGAGGGAATCGCTTGATATAACGCAGAAAATCGTTCAAAAATATATAGTAGCTCCTCACGCTGCACGATAAACGGTTCCGGCGGATGCATACAGAAATCACGAATCGCATCCGGTGTGCAGCGAGGATGAATATTTTCAATCTCATAGTAAGGTGGATACACGGCTTTCAAATCGACAGCTATTGTCGCCAAAACAGCAGATAACTGACCCACAGCTTCCCCATAACGCAGCAATTGCTGAACATTCACCCATGTTGGATTCATCCCGTCCGTAAAAGAAAATAGCGCCGCGAGCTTTCCTTGGTTATCATCCAGCTGTACAACCGTTCCACCGTCCGGCAGTTCAATTGGCGCTGGAATTCGGTAAGGCAGTTGATTCTTGCGTTTATTTAAAGCAAGCAGAATGCGATGCTCAAAAATGATTTTATCGATATCACGATGAGTTTCGTACAGCCGCAGCACATAGGAGGTGCCTGCCACATCTACAAATCTTGTTGTATTATTCATGCCACCCGCACCTACACGGATCGTCCAAGCTTGACCAGGAAACCAGTATGCAGGCAATAAGGCCAATTGCTCCTCAAGATCTTTAACTCGCATAATTGTATTCACCAGCTCCTTTCGCTAAACCTGATTGTCACCTTCCACCGCGAATTCGAAGTCCTCCACATCAAACGCTTGAACAGGAATTTCGGCTTGAATCAACCGCTCGATCAAATCGAACTGATCCGTTAATATTGGCGCTTGCTCCTTCATTGAAGTGAGGATTAACTCCGTTTCAATGGGGTCGAATTGCTCGCCATACACCTCTGTATCAATGGCTAATACAATCATTAAGGTTACATGCTCATTAATAGGCAGCGGTGGACTTTTGCGCCATGGAGCAGCAAGTGCTTTTTCAATTTTTTTCTTATTAAAAGATTCCTCAAAGAATGCGATTAGCTCGCCAATCATTTGTTTGACGAAACCATCATCCTCTTCCTCTAACATGATCGGCTCGCTGCCGGCTTGCAATTCATATAACTCCTGGATACTCGTATAAGGGACTATATAGGTAACTGGCTGGCCTGGCAGCATTAACTGACCATGCACAGCGAGCATAACTGCCTCTATGATAAATGTTTTGCTCATGTCTACTCGTTCTCCTCTCTCTATAGCTGTACCTGCATTTATTTCGCTAATAAACGTTAGAAATCCTTTTTTCACAGGACATTTTAGCAATGAGATGATGTAATGACGAAAAAACCGTCAGCTCTAATGATCTCAATGATCATCACCTGCATCAATATGGATGTACATATCGAAAGAGGCGCCTTGGTACAGATGAGGAAGAACAATATTTTCCATATCCTCTCGTTTAGCCTCGTCAAAGTACGTCGCGATCTCTTCACTAAGTGTAGTTTCCATCGAAAGCTTTTCCTTAATCGAATGTAAAGCTCGATGGACAATCACTTGACGATAGCATGCCCACGCTCCTTTTCCAAGCCGCTGAATCACTACACCTGTTATGAATTTGGTGTGGCCTGAGTGCACCTGACAATCCGTTCCAATGATAAACTTGTAGGTAGCTGCCGGTTCAAGTCGCATGAAATGCAGGATCCTCTCATGAACCGTATCCAAGTTTAGTCCTCTTTCCGTCGTGTTCCGAAATTCCAGTGGGTGATTTGCTCTCGAAGGTTTCAAAGATAAGGTTCTTCCTTTCTCCTTAGAATCAGGAAGAAGCTGGTTTGCTGCCTTTGTAGGAGCTGAAGAACATTAAGTCCCCGCGCTTTAATTTCGTCCAATCTGTACTAACAGGTCCTAAGGATCGCACGAAAGTACCTTGTGACGCAGAATCACTCGGAACCGAGAGACGAAGTGCATCCCAGAACATCGTTTGTACGAAATCTGAGCAGTCAAAAGTCGTCGGATCGTTGCGTACGGAACCAAACTCGTAGGGTGTGCCTAAGTAGACATTTCCAGCTGAAATCACTGCTTCGATCTCATCCGCTACTGGCATGTTAGGAACAAATACGGAGAAATCAGTAACCATGTATTTGCTTCCTGTACTTACGTAGCCGCTTGTACCGTTTGCATCCAGAATTTTATACCAGCTGTCATTGACCTTATCTGTAATTAGAACTTCTTCACCTTTATTAAGCATGCGAATCACTTTGGATCCACTTTCTGATGACGGAAGCGTACGAAAGTTAACGCCATAAATGATTTCTGCATTGCTGATTATTTTTATATATTTGCTGTTCGTCGATACATAGCCGCTCACACCTTGAGCATCCTTGACTTTGTACCAATTGATTGTCACATAATCCGTTACCGTGACGATTTCATTCGTTTTCAGGGACCGGATGACATGGCTTGACGTGTTCGGTTGATCTCGGAAACTTACCCCCGAAACGATCTGTGCTTGGGTCGAAGCACCTACATCTGCTGAAATAGCTGCTGGTAAAACAAAAGTAAGCGCCAAAACAATCAAGCTAACAACCAACGTCCATTTTTTCATTGCCTCAACCTCACTCCCATGATGTCATATTTTACTTACATCTTTATTATAGATTCATGGGGTGAAGGGCGAAAATAGGCGAAAGGTTGCGATTTTTGTCAGAAACTTTCTGACACCTCATGGCTGAATGCCTATTGACGACGAGGTTTATTTTTCCAGTTTCCGAACCTCTGGTTTTCTTGTTGGAAGCCAGCCTATCGAGAAGCTAGGGTCATTTTTCAATTTCACGTTGCAGAGCTTCATTTCCCCTTCTTCAAGCTCAATAACTTGCCAATCTTCAGGCACAACTCCCTCTATGGAGAGGAGGAAATCCTGCGAAAGCTCATTCGCCTCCCCTTGCTCTGACCAATATTTCACGCCATAATAAGCAAGTCCATAATGATTGACCAGCATGCAGGTAAAGAGTTGATCCGTGTTTTTGTTTTGCAGAACATAAGGCATCGGGTTTCCTCCATTAAAAAGGCACATTCACCGCACAGGGTGAACGTGCCTCTTTCCTATGATTGCTATTACAAATAAGCGTTCTCGTGTTTTGCCTTCAAGCGATTCCAACGACGTTCAACTTCAACTTCGAAAGATTTGAGCGAGCCCTCATATTCCGGCTTCGTCATATGCTTCGTTTTCCCCATCGTCTTGAGCCAATCCGATAAAGGAATCTTCTTGTTCTTATCTTCCGGGTTATAGGTGAGACTCGYAATTCCGTGTTCCACTTCATATAGCGGGAAGAAACAGGAATCTACCGCAGCGCCTACAATGTTTGATCCTTCTTGGTCGTCGGACAACCAGTTGAGCGGGCAAGCAATGAGAATCTTCCCGTACACTAAACCCTCGTGCTGGGCGTACCACTGTGCTTTAGCTGCCTTTTTCACGAGATCCTGCGGATAAGCTTCTGATCCCGTGAACACATAAGGAATATGCGTAGCCGCCATAATTTGCGCCGTGTCCTTATGGTGGAAGACCTTCCCGCCTTGGTGCTTCCCTACGTTCGATGTCGACGTACGATGACCCATCGGTGTTGAATAGGACAGCTGCGCGCCTGTATTCATGTAACCCTCGTTATCGTACTCGAGGATAATCATTTTATGATTGCGCAGTGCAGCACCAATGGCTGGCCCCATGCCGATATCCATCCCGCCATCGCCTGTAATCATGACGAAGGTGAAATCGTCCTTCAAACCTAAATGATCGAGTTCTCCACGACGCTTGCGCTCCCAGAACATCTCAACAACCCCTGACAGCGTGGCTGCGCCATTCTGGAACAGGTTATGAATATACGTGGCCTTATGAGCCGAATAGGGATACCCTGTCGTTACGACCATCGCACAGCCTGTGTGGAAGATCGAAACGATATCGCCTTCGATTCCCTTGAAGAACAATTCCAAGCCTGAGAAAATGCCGCAGCCCGGACATGCCCCATGACCAGGAGCAATGCGCTTCGGCTTCTTGGTTAGTGCGCGTAGTGGCGGGATCCGAACATTCAGCTTACCTGAGGCCTCATCCGGCGTTACGGTAATGAGTCCCGTCTTTAAATCCTCATACTTCATCGGTGTCAGTACCCGCTTCGGAGCTTTCGCTGGATCACCTGGCGTGTGTCCGTAATAATCGAAGGGCACTTCCACCTTGCCGTTTTGCACAGCATCAATGGCGAATTGGAACAGGTTATGCCCGTCTTCGGCATAAAAGTCCTTGCCACCTAAGCCGTATATGCGGCTTATGACAAGCGTATCTCTGTTCCCGTGTGTGAACAGTGCCGCTTTAATTTCGTTGACCATATTGCCGCCATGGCCGCCATAGGAATCCGCGCGATCGCCGACCGTGATCGCCTTCACATGCTGCAAAGCTTCTGCAATCTGCTTGGCAGGGAAGGGACGGATCATATTCGGTGCGATTGATCCGGCTTTGATGCCCTTTTCGCGGAGCTGGTCGACGACGTCTTTGATGATTTCGGATGCCGAATTCATCAGGAACACCGCGACTTCCGCGTCCTCCATCCGATACAGTTCCAGAATCGGATAGTCACGGCCAGTCAATTCGGCATATTCCTGCCGAATGCGATCATACACCTCTTCGGCCTTGTACATCGCCATAGACTGCTGGTAACRGTTATTAATGTAGTCCGGTTCATTCATATAAGGACCAACCGTGATCGGGTTATTCCGATCTAACGTATCCGGGTAACCTTGTGGCTTTTCACCAATGAAAGCATGCACATCTTCCCGATTAGCAAACGTTTGAACTCTACGTTTCTGATGGGATGTGAAATATCCGTCTGAAGCTACCAAGACCGGTAAACGCACCGCCGGATCCTCAGCCAACTTTAATGCGAGAATATTCATATCATAAACCGCTTGCGGATCACGACACATCACAATAGGCCAGCCTGTATTTAAGGCATAGTACAGATCCGAATGATCTCCGTGGATGTTCAGTGGACCGGAGACAGAACGGCATACCAAGTTCATCACCATCGGGAAACGTGTGCCAGACTGCACCGGCATCTGTTCCAACATATACAAATAACCGTTGGCGCTTGTCGCGTTAAACACGCGGCCGCCAGCAGTTGAGGCTCCATAACATATACCTGCAGATCCATGCTCTCCGTCTGCGGGAATGAGCACTATATCATGTTGTCCGTTGGACTTCATTAGATCTAGGAATTGGGCTACTTCTGTCGATGGAGAAATCGGGAAATATCCCATGACGTGATAATTAATTTGATGAGCTGCATAAGCCGCCATCTCGTTGCCTGACTCGTATACGATGCGCTGTTCAACCTTGGCCTGCCCTAATTCCTTCTTGATATCAATGGACATAACGAGTAGTTCCACCCTTCTCCCATAAATACTCTCTAAGAGTTTATAGCTAGATTGAAGCGATGTGGCATACGGTGAATATCGGCATAACCGTCTTCTTCCCGCTCATCAGTGAGCGCTTCGGTCGGACAAGCCTGTACACATTTGAGGCAACCTTTACAGTATTGATAATCAATGCCCTGCAGAAACATCTGCGGACGCCCTTTTTTGTCAGGGAGTTCATCCCATACAAAGCAGAAATCCGGACAAACATTATCGCAAGAAGCACAATGAATACATTTATCTTCATGGAAATGCGGCATCATCCCCGCACGTGAAATGCTTAAATCCTTTAGAATACTGTTCCCGGGATTCGAAATGACTCCGCCGATGGTCTGCGTTTCGTATCCAAGAACGGGTGTGTCGAAACGTACGAAATCAGGCATTGTCTCCCCTTCGGGTAGCGCATACGTTTGGAACTTCACTTCGTTGTAACCGCGATCAAACGTTCGTAAGGCTGGTGCAACAGCGAGCGGATACTTCTTCTCTAACGATTTACGAATAACGCCTCTCATAACATCCGGATCAAGGAAATCACATAACCGGAATAAGGCGCCAAGCATTGCCATGTTTACACGATTTTTCTCCTCCAGTGAAATTCCGATGGCATCGATGACCGCAATGGTGCCGCCTCTTAACTTCATCTTTTCCTTCAGCTCATCAGGTGTTTTCGTTGAGTTTACTAATACTGTACTATCTTCATAGATGCCACTGATAACGTTTACAGTTTTGGAAAGCGATTCGTGAAAAACACCTACAACATGCGGTCGTTCTACAGGTGATGTATCCCGTATTCTCGTATCCATGTCACAAAATCTAATGTGCGCTTTCACTGCTGATCCTTTCTTCTCAGAACCATAAGAAGAGAAACTAACTCCGTTCAACCCCACCCCAACAACTCCGGCTTCCGCAAGCATCTTACCTGCCAGATTAGCGCCGAGACCGCCGATGGATTCCAGTCT
>NZ_JBFTQB010000477.1:0-5505 GCF_056398785.1 Paenibacillus sp. 01T422
CTTGTCCAATGACCTCTTCCCTCGTCCAGCCATGTAACTCTTCAAATTTCTTATTCACTTCTAACACAGTTCCATTTATATCGACGATTACAATCCCATCGGACGTTAAATTCATGAACGAATCAATTAAATATTCTTTTAATTTCATGAGTAAATATCCCCTAATTCAAACAAGTGATAGTAAGTGTATTCGTCTCCCATGGTTAAAAACCTTCAATAAACATCCTATCAAGACGTTTTTTTGCATGTGACCATTAGAAATTTAAATGGCGGTTTACTTTCCATATTCTTATGCGGTTCAACTATTTCCGAAAATTCTAGCAGCCCATATTTCCCGAATTCTTGTGTGATCGAGTCACCATCATAAAAAAACATTTTCACACCTGCGGTGGTCTCGTAATAGTCCTTACCCAGCTGTTGTCCCTTTCCAAACATTGGCGCTTCTTTTGAAATCGTCGTAAAAATCATATATCCGTCTGGCTTTAGCTGGTTATAACAATCTTGAATGAACTTTTCTCTCTCACTTTCGTTCAACAAGTGAATAAGCGCATAACTGAATATGCCGTCATAAAGTTTGCTTTCAAATGGCATATCCGCCACTGAACCATGAAAAATATCAATATGAAGCCCTTCCTGTCTTGCCAAATCAATTGCTGTTTTTGAAATCTCAATACCTGTTACCTGTATACCGTTGTCAATGAAGACCTTCGCGTTTCTTCCGTATCCAATACCTGGTATCAATACTTCCTTAACATTCTTCTCAAGGAAAAAATCTTTAGTCAAGATGGCTGAGTCTGCGGGCTCGAATCCCCACATCATTTGATTGTCGATAAAACTTGATTCCCAGAATTCTGTCATCCCTTTATCTCCTTTTTATATGTTATTTGAACTGCTCTATTGTCGTAAGATGTAAGCTCATTATAGAACGTACGTTCTAAGAAATCAAATCGCAGCTCAAAACAGCATGATCGAATATAGCCCCTAACATCATACAACCTTCGACTACAGTTCCCTGAAATCCCCCAAATCTATAAAAAGAGACCGCCAGCGGCGATCTCTCCCTATTTCGTTGAAATGGCTCTGCTTCTCCCTGACATCTGATACCTTTCGAGGACAAGCTTCATAGATTGGACGATGTCTGGATGAGCTTCGACCACATTATTCGTTTCACCAATATCTTCGCTGAGATCATACAATTGGTACAGGGGCGACCCTTCTGGCTCTTCGCTAGGTTTTGGAAAGCTCCATCCGCCTGAGCCTGGGCATAACTCTAGTTTCCATTTCCCTTGTCGAATAGAGAATGCCCCCTGAATGGAGTGATGAACAATGGCTTCTCTCAAGGGTTGCTCATAAGGAAGATTGGCCCAAATGGGCAGATTACTTACACTATCCTCGCCTGCGTTCGAAGGCAACGCTACTTCTAGGACGTCTGCAACTGTTGCGAGCAAATCCGTCAAGCAGACAGGTTCATCGCTTATGCGCTCAGCTTGAATGCGCTGTGGCCATTTCACAATTAGCGGTATCCGATGCCCGCCTTCATAAATATCCGCTTTATGACCACGAAAAACATAGCTGGGGTTATGGCCAAATGTCGCAAGCTCCTCATAATTAGCTTTAGGTGAGCAGCCATTGTCACTCGTATAAATCACGATTGTGTTATCGGAGAGATGTAAGTCATCCAGTTTAGTCATGATTTGACCAATCACATCGTCGCACATGAGTACGAAATCACCATAGGCATTCGTACCTGATTGCCCAACGAACGCCTCCGATGGAAGGATAGGCGTATGCGGAGCAGGCAACGGGAAATAGATGAAGAAAGGCTCATCCTGATAGTGATCAATCAACTCCAGCGTTTTGGCCGTAAGTTGAGGCAGGACTTGCTGATGCTCGAAATCCGGTGCCGTAGCCCCTTCACGCCAGAAAGCCATCGGATCGTCGTTACGAGTTATACGGTCTGGCTGCTGTGTAACCCGGTCGTTCTCGATGTAGACATAAGGGGGCATATCCAGCGATGCGCTAATTCCGTAGTAGTAGTCAAATCCGTGCGATATCGGGCCCTTATGAATAGGCTCTCGATAATCAATTTCACTCTCGCCGTCACCCACCTTCGCCCATTCCATGCCCAAATGCCATTTGCCGATACAAGCCGTCTTATATCCTTGCTCACGAAGTAAACTAGCGACTGTCATTCGGCCTTCCTCAATTAGCGGAGCGGAGAATCCGTTCAAGACGCCTTTCTTGAGGGATGAACGCCAATTATATCTGCCAGTTAAGATACTATAACGAGATGGCGTACACACCGCTGATGAAGAATGGGCATCCGTAAATGTAATCCCTTCTTTGGCCATTCGGTCAAAATGCACCGTGTTAATTTTGGAGTTCTTGTTCAAATAGGAAATATCACCGTATCCCATATCATCCGCCAGTATATAAATAATATTCGGTTTTGATGGCATCACATTTTCCTCCTACCTTTATTGGACAGTCCGAAAAGCATGGATCACCCCATGCTTTTCACGAGAACATTATTTCTTCATTTTCGCATCATAAGCGGCTTGGTAAATGTCTAGATATTTCTTCAGATTCATATCATTCAGTTTCTTCACATAACCGTCCCATTCTTTATCAATATTGGCGTCCCCTGTTGTGAAACGTGCGATCATCTGATTGATATAATCTGTCAAAGTTTTCTCTAGATCTGCAAGCTCTGTAGCTTGGTCGTTCGAGAAGAACAACGCTGGAAGCACGGACTCTGGCTTTTGTCTATACGGCTCATAATTATTTCTCGTCTCTGTAAAGAGCTTAACTTCCTGCGGATTCTTCGGATCTGCCATCTGCCCAAGCCGGAAGTCGTTGGACCGAAGAGAAGGTGCGGATTGCCCGCTCCAATTGATATTATTCGCTGCATTAGTCGGAATAGCACTAGGAAGCGTTTTCCAGATGGCTTGTTTGCCGTTGATGCCTAACTCTCCAGTCGCGGCATAATCCCATTCTGTTCCAGGACGACCAATCGTTTGACGTAATGTCATCTCCGTATTATACAGCAGGTCTCCTAAGCGGAATGCGGCTTCTGGGTTCTTGGCAGTGCGTGTTACGACATAATATCCTTGCAGTACGCTTGATTTCCATGGTGTCGTTTGTACACCCGCTGGTCCTTTCAAGGAAGGAACGGATTGAACTTCCAGCCATCTACCGCTTGGACCATTAAAAGCTGTGAATATGCCATTGTGCTGTGAAACTTCGCCACCTAGAATGTTAATATCCGGATTCTCGCCCATCGCTTTCGCTTGATCCCGATCTTGAGTGAATGATTGCGGAGCAATCAAGCCCTCAGCGTACAACTTGTGGAGGTAGGTCAGACCGTCTTTCCAGCCTTGTGTATTAACCGATGTCGTGACCTTTCCATTGTCAACAAATAACCGCGTAGTAATGCCAGAGTTAAGTACGAATGAGTTCATGATAAAGGAGTCAATATTTACGTTTGGCCCAACCGCTGCGCCCGACAATGGAATCTCATCGGCTTTCCCATTCCCATTGGGATCCTTCGTCTTAAATGCTTTCAATACGTTATACAATTCGTCTGTTGTTTTTGGCATTTGAAGACCTAACTTATCTAACCATGGCTGATAAAGCCACATTTTTTGCGACATCGAGCAGTGATAGCACTCATTCACTTGAGGCAACGCATAGATTTTACCTCCAGGTGCTGTAATTTCATCCTTAACCCCTTGCACGATATCAAACATTTTCTTCGTTTCAACGCCGTATTGATTAATATATKGCGCGAGATCTAGGAAGTCTCCTTGCGTGCCATAGATCAGTTGTTGGGTTGGCGAAATCCCGAATCCCATGATGACATCCGGCAAATCACCACTACCAAGTACAAGGTTCAGTTTCTCCACAGCTGACTTCTCAGGAGCAACGGTCCATTCAATATGAATATTCGTTTTCTCTTCCAAATATTTCGTGAACTCATTGTTCGCATAATCACTTACACCTGGAAAGCCTTTAACTAATACTTTAATCGTCGTTTTCTCTTTGGTTATCGGCAGTTCTCCTGCTGCTGTGACGTTGCTGGTTTTCACTGGATCTTTTGTCGTTTCCGCCGGTGCATCTGCTTGTTTATCTGCGCACCCCGCAAGGACGACCCCACTTGCAAGAAGAACACTTAGTCCCATACCCCATATTTTTTTCATTTCAAAAACAACCTCCCTTATTTATCCTTTCAATGAGCCAATCATTACGCCTTTAATGAAATACTTTTGTACAAATGGATAAACGAGCAGTAATGGCAGTGATGAAACGACAATTAACGAGTATTTCAAAAGTGCGCGTAAACCTTCCTGAGCGGCTATTTCTTTCATGTCGAGCATGGAAGCATCCACTTCGTTTTGCACCAATATCTCTCTTAAGACTAATTGCAAAGGATATAGCTTCTGGCTATCAAGGTACAATAAACCATTAAAATATTGATTCCAATAACCAACCGCGGAATAAAGCGCAACTACGGCGATAATAGGACCTGACAGCTGCAGGACGATTGAAAAAACATATCGGAAATCGTTACAACCATCGATCTGAGCTGCTTCAAGCATTTCATCCGGCAATGTCGTTTTAAAGTAAGTTCTTGTAATAATAATATTAAAAACACTCATCGCACTTGGAATAATCATGGCCCATGCTGTGTTCAACATCCCAAGATCTTTGACCAGAAGATAAGAAGGAATTAGCCCCCCAGAGAACATGGTCGTGAAAACAAACAGCAGCATAAACCAGTTTTTACCGAATAAATCTCTCCTAGAAAGTGGATAAGCAGCAGCAATGGTTAGCACAACACTGAGAAATGTACCTGCTACTAAACCATTTGTCACCTCGTGATTCGAGAATATGTGACTCTTTCATACCTCCGTACACCTCCCCTGCTACACCGTTACCATAAGCTTTCTTGCTTTGCACGTTTCGCAATTTGATTGACAATAATGAGCATGGCAAGTCCAACAATCGATTTAAATAAGTTAATGGCAGTTGAGTAAGAGTAATTCATCGCTTGTGAAGCAAGACCCACCTTATACACATAAGTATCAATGACCTCTGATGACCTAAGGTTCAATTGATTTTGTAGAAGCAGTACCTTCTCGAAGCCAGAATCCATAATATGCCCTGTGTTCAAAATAAGCAAAATGATGACAACAGGCATAATGCCAGGAATATCGATATGCAAAATCCGTTTAAATTTGCTGGCACCATCGATAACCGCTGCTTCATGCTGAGACGGGTCTATACCTGAAAGCGCTGCCAAGTAAATGATGCAAGAGAAACCAACATTTTGCCATATGCCTGACCAGACAAAGACGGAACTGAAATAACTTGGCTTCGCCATGAAATGAATGGGCTCAAAACCAAATACGCCAAGGAGTAGATTGACAATCCCCTTTTCTGGATCCAGAAGCACGAGAATAATTCCAGCCATAACGACAACAGAGATGAAATGCGGAGCATACG
>NZ_JBFTQB010000478.1:0-4850 GCF_056398785.1 Paenibacillus sp. 01T422
CGCCCTCCACCGGATAGATGATAATTCCTTTCATCCCGAGATGAGTGAGTTCTTTCAGCCGTTTGATTTCCAATTCCTGCCTATCGTGGGTAAGTTTGAATACGAGGTGATAGCCATGATCAGCCAATTCCTGTTCAATGCCAGTCAATAAGTTGGCGGTATACAGATTGTCAAGGCGAGGCATCAGGAAGGCGATGCAGGACCCCAAGGATTCTATAGGCTCGTACGACATGAGCGGAAGTGTTGCGGTTGCGGTATCGCTAATAAAGGAACCTTTTCCTTGAATCCGATAAATAAAGCCTTGGTTCACAAAGCCGGCCAATGCATTTTTTACCGTAATGCGGCTGACGTTAAACTGCCCGGCAAGTTCATTCTCCGAGGGAATCTTATCCCCCGGCTTCCAGATGCCCTGTTGAATCTGGTTCATCATATAAGTTTTTAAYTGCATGTACATGGGAATCCTTGCTGGCGTGCTGGACATAAGTTTCACTACCTCTTGTATTATGTATATATCAAATGTACAACTTATTTCTTTATTCGTAAAGGCTTTCAGAAAGCGTAATCATAGGAGGAAGATAACCATGGCCGAAATTAGCAGGAAACAGCATCCGTATTTATATTTTGATCAAGCTTGGGTAACGCATTTTAGGGTTCAATTGCAGCAGGACGAGAACCTGGGGCGGAAATGGCAGGCTTTTGTGGCCAAGGCGGATGGCCTTTTGGAAGATTGCTTTACAGAGGAAATGGAAGCTGACGGAGAGGATTCGCAGCATGGCAAGTATGGGCCACCGAGCGAGCAAGTTGCCCAGATGGGCACAATGCTTGGCCTGGTGTATCAGGTAACGGGGCAGCGGCATTATGCCGAGAAACTAAGGGAAGCGCTCCTTCATTACAGCACCTATTCCAAATGGCACGGCAAAGGCCTGCTGAGGAACGATCCGCCATGGCATTCGGAGTTGAATACGTCCCGGTTCTGCCACGGTTATGCCGTCGGCTACGACTGCATCTATGATGTGTTGAGCACCGAAGAGCGCACGGTTATTCGCCGATCCTTGCTTGAGCTTGGTGTTCTGCCGACACTGAAGGATTGGGTATTTGCCGATACCCGTACGCATGCGCTTGATTCCATGGGCCATAATTGGTGGGCTGTGATGATTGGACTGGCGGGAGTCGGCGTGCTTTCCGTCATCGACGAGGAACCTGATGCGCGTGCATGGCTGGATGAAATCATTCGCATTTTCCCTGAATACTTTTTGTACAAAGGCAGTGTCCTTGGCAATAAAAGTTTGAATTACGATGAAGCTGGGGCATTCTACGAAAGTCTCAACTATGCCGATTATGGCCTGTATGAATATCTGGTCTTCAGGCTGGCTTATCAACATTCGTTCGGGTATACTGATTTTTCCGATATCCCTGTGCTCGCGAAGGCTGGAGACTTCTTCCTGCATACGACGTATGCGGCCACTGAACGGGCGCTGACCGTTAATTTCGGTGACGGTTACCTCTATTCAGGAGCCGTTCAAGCTGCAAAGATGCTGCTGGCGAACGGGTTCGACGATCCGCGTTTGCGCTGGTATTTGAAAGAATGGAAAGCGGAGTACGGGTTTTATGATTTTATCCAGCAGGATCGTATTTGGTTGGGGGAATCGAGTCCACCATCCCCTGGCGAGACATCGGCGATCTATGCGGATATCGGCTGGGCGACGATGCGCGATGGCTGGGAGAAGGATCGCACGATGCTGGCGGTGAAGTCCGGCTTTACCTGGAATCATGCTCATGCGGATGCTGGTTCTTTCGTTCTTTATCATAAAGGGCGGCCCCTCTTGATTGACTCAGGCAATTGTTCCTACGGGAGACCAGAATATGTTGATTATTATATGCAGAGCGAAGCACATAATGTCGTGTTGTTTAACGGTGAGGGACAACTGAGGTCGGATGTGATTCGTGGCGTGAAGGAGCCTGGACACGTGTATAATCTGGTAGATCATGCCGGCCTCCGTTATGTGTACGCAGACGCAACAGGGCCTATGTCGCAGCATTTCTCAAGGAACTTCCGTCATTTTCTCTGGATCGACGGCGTGATCGTCATTATGGATGACATTCGGGCGCATGCGGAAGGGAACCTGCAATGGTTGCTTCACTACGAAGGGGATACCAGCATAGACGAGAATGGCGCTTTACGTATCACGAACGGCGATGCCAGTGTGATTGTTAAGCATTTATTTCCTGAGAAGCTGATCATGAGGCATAAGGTGGGCATGGCGGACCACAATCCTGATAGCAAGATGACATATTTATCGTTTGAAAAAGAGGAGCTCGTTCATGAGGCTAAATTTATAACCGCATTAATTCCAATGGAATCGGAGTGGCCTCTACCGGAAGTTACGGTCTTAGAAGGCCATGAAATGCAGGGGATACGCATTCGATCCGGCGGCAAACAAACGGATATCTATTGGAATCTCCGGGCAGATGGCCGGGTGATGCACCAGAATTGCATCCGCAAGTTGAATGGATGGGAGACGGACGCCTATCTCATCGCGGTAACTCGACCTGAAGGTGCTAAAGAGGACGATTGGACGAATGTCGAGCGCTGTTTTATCGGGTACGGAAGCGTTCTTCGCCATAGCGGACATACGCTATTTGCCTCGATGTCCAGAGCGACGGCTTGCGTGGAACTAAGCGCTGAGAAGGTTTCGATTTCGCTGCAAGGTCAACCTTACATTCGTGCAGAGATACGGCCTGCCGTTATGCCAGAGCAGGTAACTGCGGCTGGGGACGCCAAGGTGGTCTCCTGTGGCAACGGAGTCATCATCATTACTCAATCGACCGCCATGGCGACGCGACGTCCGGGTTGAAAATTTGTTGCGGGAGATCAGCTGTGGCTGATCTCCGCATCATTGAAAACGGTAAAAATGCATCAATTTTTGTAAAGAAACATCATTCAATTAAGATTATGACAGCGCTATATTAAGTAGGGAAAGGAAATGTAAGCGATTTCTATTGGAGCTCGAAAGGGGGATGAAATGATGGATCCATAGTACGAAGCGGAAGGGAAGATTCATGAGGGTTTCCTATTCACATGTTCCTGACAATGCAACAATATGACGTTGTTCTGCGATAAAAGGATAATTGAAACAGGAGGAAAATGGCATGAATGCAAAGAAAATATTGGTGGTTCTCTTGTCCATTATGTTGGTACTGCCCATCATGATGATACCGGCGAGTGCGTCAGCCACGGCTGCTAAAGGTATTATGGATAACTACATAGTCCAGAAAATTTTTGATAATTATTATATCCCGGTCAGTACCTTCCGTACTACCGCATATGCAGATAACACCAATGCTCCCGACCCGAGTGTAACTTATTATACGGAGCAAGGTTGGATGTACGCAGACAAAGACGAGTGGGTAGTCGACACAAACGATACGACTGTTAATTCCTTCGGATTGCATCCGTCCTGGAAGTCAGGAAATGTTAGCACTACCTCAGCGGCTACCTACGGTTATTCTTCATCTTTGAAGCTGGAAGGTGCCTCGGCTTTGCAGGTAAACTATACCGGTGCTACTGGCAAAGTTATCGGCATCAGTCCGATACTGACCTATGACAGCCTGAAATTTAAAGCTGGAAATTACAACTATTTGTCAGTCAATGTCCTCAATGCCAATGAAATCGGCGTCAAACTGGCACTGCAATTCGTAAGTGGCGGTAAGACGTATACCGCAGCTGTTGCCGACACGGGCTCATATGATAAAAGCCTTGCCAAAGGCAACAAGTATGCGACTGTCACCTTTAATCTGCGCAAATTGTTTGATGGAACTCAAGTTGTAACCGATACCAAATCTTTGCTCAATGCGATTACGGATATGCAGTTCACCTTTACCGGTGTAACCGATGGCAGCCTGTATCTCGATAAAGTCATGGTTGGTGCCACTGCCGGTATTAAAACCGATGCCGAGCTGACTGCTGCTAACCAGGCATTTGATGCTGCTACTATGCGGACGCAGCTGCAAGCAACCTTTGTTGTAGATACCAGCAAATATACTGCTGCATCCTTGTTTGCTTACAATGCTGCCAAAACTGCTGCAGACGCTTTGATTCAGGCAAATAGCACCGATATCGTCAAACTTGGTCAGGCTATTGATCATGTCAATACGGCCAAGAACGCTTTGGTTATTAAGCTTGTTAGCAAAGACGATTTGCTCGCTGAGATGAACAAAAAGCCTGTTGATTCCTCACCTTATATCACGGCTACATGGGATGCTTACATGGATAAATGGGATGCAGCTAAATCCGTTTACGACAACAATAATGCCACTGATGACCAGGTATCTAGCGCTACAACGGAGTTGGCAGCTGCTTTTGCTAACCTTGAATCCTCGCCTGCTTTGCTTGAATTTGGTGAAACTGTAGTGGAACAGGGTGTGGTCTATACCAAATACAACGGAAATCCTTCTTCCGAAGCTCAAACTTTCGTTGAAGAGTATGAAGGAGACAGGGTCGGGCGTATTAATACCCAAAAATATCTGTATGCTACTTTGAGTGCAGACTCTCCTCTTAGAGGCGCCGAAGATGTGATTTTTACCATTCAATATTATGATGTCGGGTCACAGAAACCTTATTTAGAGCTTGGTCAAAAATCAACCGGAAACGCTTATAATAACAGGCATTTTATACAGCTCTATAATACTGGCGAACTGGTAACTATGAAAATATATGTGACCGATGCCCAAATGAAGAAAGCGCAAAATGGCGGTGCTGATTTCAGGATTTTGGCTGCCGGTGGAAATTTTTATGTGAAAAGTATACGAGTGGATAGTGGCAAAGAACCTTCCATTGATGAGACAACGCC
>NZ_JBFTQB010000479.1:0-6209 GCF_056398785.1 Paenibacillus sp. 01T422
AGCTACGAGGCGGCTTGGTCCCTACCTCGGTTGGACTTTCACCAACTAGTTGTGCCTAGCTTTGCTAGGCGCACTATTGTGCTATCGTCCCCGTAGACCTGTTTTTATTGAGTGTCTTCGTCGCTTTTGTACTCCAAAAATCTCCTGGCTGACAATCCAAAGTCTTACATATCCGTTAATCAATCATTTTTTGACTTTATATCTGGGGCATTTTTTAATGGCTTCTGAAGTGCGTCTACAATGGCTGCGATGATACTTGTTGCTAAAATGCCCATTAGACATAATGATGTAGGACCCGCTGCATCATCACTACCTGTAACTTTAGCAAGCACCCTTAAGCTTACTATTCCTAACAAAATGAGGAGAATGACTGTAAAAGCACATCTCTTAATAATCTTCAAAGATTTAAGGGATAATTCAGAGAAAGCATTGTTCTTTTCGATGTAGATTAATAGTTTATATGCTTGATACAACGCAACCGAAAACGCAATACAGAATCCGTACGCACATACTAAAAAGGGGATTAGGAAGTAAGCCGTATCTGGATGGTCCCTTGCATCTCTAATGGCAATCTCAGGCAACCAGATACACAAAGCAAGCACTGCAATTCCAGCCAGAAAAATAATTACCTTTAAGAAAGTGGTTGAACCTCGTTTAATATTCATTTAGAACACCTCACTTATTTAATGACAACACGATTTTAGCATAATATTTATCGTTAAACAATAAATATGTATTGTTTATATATTATTGTTATTAAAATATCCCTTTAATTTTGACAATAAAAAAAAGCATTTCTCATTACAAAGAAATGCTCTTACTTTAAAATGTTAAATTTACAATTTGTTCAACAAAGCTGCCCGTTAACTGAGAAGGCTGCCGTTCTATATTACATCATCCGGATCAGGAGAGTTCATGCGCTTCACGCTCCTTCAGCCCGTTCACCTTCAATCTGGCACGATGGAGTCTGGATTTCACAGTCCCCTCCGAAATGTTAAGAATGGCTGCCATTTCCTTGATCGAGAGTTGATAATGAGCATGCAAAATCAGAATTTCTCGATACTTGGGAGGCAGAGAAATTACTTTTTTCCATATATCACTGGTATAAAGTTTCTCCATCGCTTCGTTCTCAGCGGATTGTGAGGTTCCGATAGACTGAATAAATCCGACGAGTGTAACTTTATGCCAAAATGCTTTGCGTAAATAATCATAAGCGGTATTGCGCGTTATGGTGAGCAGCCAGGTCTTCACTGAAGCATCGCCGCGAAATGTCGTCAAATTRCGATATACCTTTAGGAAAGAATCTTGTGTAATGTCATCGGCCAAATCCCTATTACGGCAAATAGTAWATGCATAATTCCAAACAGCACTCCCGTAGGCTTCCATTAAATTGCGAAGGATCGCCTTCTGATCGGTTGTTTCAGACACATACTTCAAATATTTAAATACATGGACACCGTTCGTCTCCATTTTCTCACCTCTCTGAATCAGATAAGCCATTGGGTATTTACATTCTGTTGTAGATTTTGTTCTCATATTAGGGGCTTTCAGTATATCACCCCAGAAAGGCAGGATGCCAAAATCGGCAATTGGGAATGTCCTCATCCATGCTCGAGATTACCGACTTTTTAGACAACAATTTGGGAGATACGTTTCCTTGCTACTTATTCTAAACCAAGCTTATTGAATCCCTCTAAATCGTTTATTAACAAAGTATAAACTCCTGCCTCCTCTGCCATCTTACAAGATTTAGTTAAGAAATTGTTTGGTGCTGACTTCTATATATTTTTTGTTCATGTGATTGTTCCTACGGTACTCATCCGGGATCACACCAAACCCTCTTTGAGCTCCTAATGTTAATAAATAAAATGTTGCGTTTAATACTTAAATAAATTAACTTATAAAATTATCTATTAATTTAAATTATTAACAATTGTTTCTATGAAACAAGGGACAGTTGCCTGCCGTGGCGATCTGTCCAATTCCATTTTCAATTTCTACTGTCAAGAATAGTAAACTAACTTCTATCCTAGTTGTCTTAGAGTAGAGTTTAGCACTTCTGCAAATTGATATAAGTTTGTATTTGAGAATATTCGGACATTAAACCACCACTTGCTATTTCCGGGTAATCACTAAGCTATGCTGCCCGTAATATAGGTGCCTATTTTAATAAGGTTTTACTTACTCGAGTTCGCTATCCTCATCTTATTATTGCTGGAAATTCTGCTCTTTTTCAAAGCATAAAAAAGAAGGACAGGATAACCTGCCCTCCGAATGATTATTCGAGAATCTTCCGTGCCACGATCGCAAGGTCGTTAATATCAATAACGCCATCGCCGCTAATATCCGCGATCTTAGCTTGCTCCCAATCCGGATCGGTATTTCTCTTGCCATAGTATTTAGCCATAATCGCCAAGTCTCCGATGGTTACTTTATCGTCTCCGGTCAGATCTTCCGGAATACGCGTGATAACCAAAGCCTTAAATGCTTGCAGCGCCGCATTCACATCAACTACCGCTTGATCCACTTGCTGCTGCGTTGCTGTTGCGCTGCCGGCTACGGTGTTCGCGCTGTCGATCGCTGCTTGCAAGATTGCCTTCGATCCTGCCGGATATTGGCCAGTACCGCTGCCTTCTGTCGCTGCATTGAGATCGCTTTGCGCTTTGATAAGGATATCGTTCAATGCCGTTTTGTCGATCATGGCTGATATTGCTAAGTTGTGGGAAACGCCGTCTACTGTCGTTTCCACTCCATCACCACCCGATAGAACCGCGTGAGATAACGCGATAACCGTATCAGCGGATGTAGCGAGCGATTTTGCTTTAAAATTAAGCTTCAGCAAATCACCGCTGGAATTTACCGAATCAACAGCTCCCAAGCTTGCCGCAATAATCCGGACTTGGCCCAACGTTTCTTTTTTACCCACGATCTCGAATTTGTCTTTTACGGATTTCACAGAGACAAACTCTACTTTTTCCGGGTCATAAGTGAAGGTCAAATCTTGAGCATAGACGCTGTCTGTCACATTGTTCAATCCGTAGGTCAGGTCAAATGAGGCACCGGCATGAGTTTCCGTAGAGCCCAGTAAAACTGCATTGAGCTTGGCTGGACCTGTTTCGGGAAACTCGTAGTAGTACCAGCCGTTGGTGCCGTTAATGCCGCCTTGGCCGCCGGTTATGGTGTTGAAACCACCCCAATAGTAATCGTAAGGACTTTGGGTTTGACCATTGGTGACTTTCAACGAGTAGGGGTCTGTATTCAATCTAGCTGCTTCGGTGTCGGTCAGAGTCTTCGTGCCGTAGAAGAAGTCTTGCAGATATTTACCTTCCACAGTGGCACTGGCAGCGCCATGAGGGTCTCCGGAGGCCACATAATTGCCAGTGTTGAACTTGACAAAATCGTCGCCATTGGCACCCAAAGTCCTGTAAACGCCCTTGCTGCTACTAAGGCTCATGTTGTCGGTCGTGGAGCCGTCATTATAGTCGTTAAGGTTAGTATCGATGATGATCGCGCGATTCGGTGCGAGGGTAGCCACCAGTGAAGCTTGGTCGAAGGGCAATCGGCTATAGTCGCCATAAGCGTAAGATTCATCCTCGTGCTTATACATGTGGCCATAGGGCATGAAGTGGCGGAACAGCTCGTTCTCACGGGTACGGTTGTGGCGGTAACTGTTGCCCGGACCTTCGGTGCCGTGGGCGATCACGTTCTCAGCGCCGGGGTTGCTGTTGCTGAAGATGGTGTCTTTGAAGTTGTACTCTTGCCCTTGGGCGTTATAACGCCAGTTGGCAGGACCAGTAGCACCGGCTCCGCCGGCAACGATTGCTTTTACACGCTCATCAAAGACTCCAGCCACAAAGGCATATTTGCCATTGATGGAGAAACCTTTGGTGACGGCGCGAGTGGGGTCGATCTTGGCCGCTAGGGCAGGATTGTTGGCGACTGCCAGCTCCAGTATGTCCAGATAGGCGGAAACAGCTGTGGCGTTAGCCATTATGACACTCACGTCAGCGGTAGTACTATTCCGCGAGTATGGAAAAAGACTGTAGAATGTGCCGCTACGGTTAGGGTTGCCCCACGCTAAATCATTACGAACGCCATCCGCTGCCCAGTTGGGAAAGCTAATATTAGCGATGCCGTTAGCGGTCCAGCTGCCAGCGAATGAGATCGGTGCGGCTTGCCCCTCAGGGACACCAGCAGTAGGCATGGTTATGCTGATATTCACGTTTTGCTCGGTGCCGCCGGCAAAGTTGACGTTTGTAGGTGTCACCTTCGCTGATACGGTGGCGTTGCCGGTACCGGCGTAGTTATTCGTCGTGATAGAGACCTTGTAATCCACATCCAGTTTTGGCTTATAGCCATACTCATAAAACTGGGCCAATTCCAAAATCTCCTTCTTGCGCTCGGCCCACTCCTCTTCGTTGGTTACCATGCCGTTGCTGCCCTTGGTCTCATCAAAGAACTTCCAAACGTTGGGCAGGGTGTTCACAGTGGGCAGGTCGTGGGGGTCCGGGTACTTCGTGTTGCCCCATTTCAGCCCTGTGAAAGCTTGGCTGACCTCCAATACGGCGGCCTCTTTCTCTGCACGGGTGGCGGAGGGACTGTTTTTGATCACGTTATATGCGGCCTTGGCACTAACCATACGGGACTTGGACTCTGGCGTCCATACATTACTTCCGTCTCCGTCATTGACTTCGGCAGTGCCGTTGCCCGATCCGCCAGGATTGTGCTTGGAATTCCAGAAGCGAATGTCCTCATCAGCACGCCAGCCGCTGTAAGCGAATTCAGTCTCCTCGTCCCAGCCAGAAAGTGTGACCTCACCCCAGTCGCGGTTTCTTACGCGTTCGGAGTTTGATTAAAGAACGAGCCCAGAGAAGGAATTCCGGAATTAGTGAATGAGGATACTGAGGTGGCGTTCGGGTTGGCACTCTGGAAGAAGACGCCCTGGGTGTCAGTTTCCATGCCCCACTTGTCGTTGAAGACATCCATAGAGACGAATAAACCGTCCATAGCAGGCGTGTAGTTGGCAGCAGACCAGTTCGGAATTCCAGTGTCGGATTTGGTGGTGTCACCGGTTACTTCAACCAATGCGTAGAGCATCGGTCCGTCCCACAAAAGACGTAAGGTGCCCTCGGTGGTGGCATCGGGAGCAGTTGCCGTCATAGCGGTGTTGTACTTGTTACCAATCCTGTAAACAGGGGCAGTGTCCCATACGGCTTCCTTGACGCCGTCCACCACGATGGTGGAGGTTGTAAACTTAGCATTACCCTGAGCCCTGGGAGAGGTGATTTTGAGGCTCATGTTATTGCTGCCTGTAGGAGTGTACCGTTCTGTAACATTGGTGTTGTTAATAAAGTTCTTGTCATCCCGCTGGTTATACGGATACTGGTCATCTGGTGCGGCAAAGGCCGCCGGTGCGGTAGTGCCAAACAACATTCCCAGAGCCAGCATAGCCGTAAGAGTGCTTCCAAATCCACTTCGTTTTTGCATGCATATCCCCCTCTTATGAATCTAACCTCGCAGCATTCTCCGATACTTGTTGGCACATTTGCCAGAGTCGAGAACATCATTGACATGTCGGTGGATGACCTATTGACCTTCGTTGCCTAGTGCTGTATAAATCCCTCTTGAATCCATTTCGGATAAATTATTTCAAGTTTACCTTCTTCGAGTCACCGCCTAACTTAAGTGGAGTTCATTGCATTTCGTAGAAGTCTAGATTTTGAAAACGCTTAACTGCTTCCTACTGTTGTTAAATCTATCATATGCATGTACAAACGGAATTCAATTTTTTTGGCACCTCACTATCAATTATTACAGATTTCTTCAGGATGAACGTCAGCCCCTCCTCCTCGCCTTGAAGTTCATAGACGAGGTAGTCTTCTACTCTTTCTGGTTTCGTTTTTAAAATTAAATAAAAATCGGCCTGTGACCTGCAGTTCCAGTAGGAACACGCAGATTCACAAGCCGAGCACATTTTCATTCATTGTGGTGGACGTCAGGAAATCCAGTTCCTGTCCATTAGGTAATTGCAAGGTAATAGCTGTTGACTCATATTAACTTCATTGGTATAACTATGTTGTCTAACTCATTACTTACTCTAATTGTGAGCTATATATATTCACAGAACAGGAGGGCCACGTTGCAATCAAATACTTGGTTCAAAGACAATCCATTTCTGCAATCTGGCAAACAAACCCTGAAGCAGAAAA
>NZ_JBFTQB010000480.1:0-4846 GCF_056398785.1 Paenibacillus sp. 01T422
GTGGTTATGTCCTAAA
Source organism: Paenibacillus sp. 01T422 (assembly GCF_056398785.1). Taxonomy (NCBI): domain Bacteria; kingdom Bacillati; phylum Bacillota; class Bacilli; order Caryophanales; family Paenibacillaceae; genus Paenibacillus; species Paenibacillus sp. 01T422. Next base: position 17 of record NZ_JBFTQB010000480.1, read on the forward strand.
AAATTAAATCTCCCTCTGGGAGATTTTTTTCTGTATCATCATAGATATAGGATTGGATAGAAGACCGGTAAATAAGGAGCGGAACGGACGAATGACGCAAGCCATAGATACAAGTATCTCGGTCATGCCGGATGCGATTAAGAAGATGCAGTTGAATCTGCAAACCACAGGGGATCTCGATAACGCTAGTAAATTGGGGCAGCTGCTCACTAAGATTGATTCTGGCAGGATGAACATTGCTTTCTGCGGTCATTTTTCAGCGGGGAAATCAACCTTAATTAACCAGCTATGCRGGCACCCATTGCTGCCATCCTCTCCGATACCTACGAGCGCAAATATCGTGAGTATCTGTAATGGGACGCCTGGCGCTCATGTTACACATCGACAAGCAAGCCTTCAAGGCGAAACGAATACGATTCCACTTGATGAACTTGAAGCCTATTGTGTGAACGGTACAGATATAGAAACGGTGGAAATATCGTTTCCCATTGCTTTTCTAGGCGAACATACTGCTCTGCTCGACACTCCAGGGATTGATTCCACGGATGATGCCCACCATAAATCAACAGAATCAGCGCTGCATTTGGCGGATGTCGTGTTTTATGTGATGGATTACAATCACGTGCAATCCGAAGTAAATCTCGCTTTTACGAAGAAAATGAAGGAGTGGGGCAAACCGCTCTACCTCATTGTCAATATGATCGATAAGCACAAAGAATGGGAATTGCCGTTTACGCAGTATCAAGAGGGGACGAAACAAGCCTTTCTGAACTGGGGGATCGTACCGGATGATCTGCTCTTTGTCACAATGAAAGAGCCGAATCATCCTCACAACGAGTATGGGGAGCTGCAATGGCTCTTGAGCCGCTTAATTGAGCGTGGTGATGAATTACGCAGCTTCAGTATTGACGCTTCTGCGCGCTATCTTGCAGATGAGCACGGCAAATGGTTAGCTGAGCAGCATGAGCCCCAGAAGGCTGAGCTTATGGAGCAAATCAGCCAAGAAGGCGATGTACAGGAAGTTGAAGCACAGGCGGCTGCAAAACAGCAAGAGCTGATGGTCTTGAAAGGGCTGCCGGAAGCGTTGACGACACAGCTTCGGAAAGAAGTTGGCACGATCATTGAGAATGCCAACATCACGCCAGCATTGACCCGCGATCAGGCTCATGCGTATTTAGAGAGCCGTAAGCCCGGGTTCAAGGTAGGATTCTTCTCCAGAGCTGCACAGACGGCTCTGGAGACGGAGAAACGGCTCACCGCGTTTCAAGCGGATTTATCGGAACAGGTCGAAGCGCAGCTGGATTGGCATCTGCGGGATGCTTTGAAGAAGGCTGCGCAAAGCCAAGGGCAGCATGATGCGGGCCTCTTGGCTCAAATTGAAGGATTGCGAGTTGAAGTTACGGCGCAATGGCTTGCCGCACAAGTTAACGCAGGTGCTACATTCGGCGGCGAATACACGCTCAACTTCATGAAGCAAGTTGCGTCAGACCTTAAACAGCAGTACCGCAAACAGGCATTTGCGGTCATCGACCTGCTCGCGGCTGCCGTCCGCGAGCACAACACGCAAGCCGCCGCAACGCTAGCGGCTGAGCTGGAAGCGCTGGGCAGCCGCCTAGGCGCTGCCCGCGAACTGCGCCGCCTCGAGGAAGCCGAGGCGGCAGCGACAGCCCAGCTGCTGCGCATGGCCAGCTGGGCAAGACCATCTGCGCCGGCATTGCCGGACGCGCAGCAGTATACCCCCATGGTGGAGCAAGCAGCCGCCCCGCTAAGCGGGGGGCTGCATGTCACCTCCATGGATAAGATCTTGCAGGCCGCTGCGACAGCATCGGCGGCCGGAGTGCCTGCAGCAGCTGCCCCTGCGGAGGCAGCTGCATCTGCGGGGGCCGCGTTCACCTCAGGTGAACACGGCAGGCGCATGGAGCGCAAAGCCGCCGATTTGTTGGCGGCTTCGCAGCTCATCGACGGGCTGCCGTCGATGCGGTCGATCGCGCGCGCCATGCGCGAGAAATCGGAACGTCTGCGACAGCGGACGTTCACGATTGCGCTGTTCGGCGCATTCAGCGCCGGCAAGTCCTCTTTCGCCAATGCGTTGATTGGTGAAAGAGTGCTGCCGGTCTCGCCGAACCCGACGACGGCGGCAATTAATAAAATCATGCCGCCGCAAGAAGGTTGGCCGCATGGCACAGCCAAGGTGAAAATGAAGAAAGCGGACGCGATTCTGCAGGACGTTTTGTATTCACTAGAAATTCTAGGCGTGCAAGCCAGTGACATGGCGTCTTCATTGAAACGCATAGGCGCTCTTTCGCCTGCTGACGTAACAGCGAAAGGGAAACCGCATTATTCTTTCCTTAAGGCTGTTGAGAAAGGCTGGCAGCTGGCGCAGAATCATCTGGGCACGGAGCTGAAAATCACCAAAGAAGAGTTTCCAAGTTACGTCGCAGACGAGTCCAAGTCTTGTTTTGTTGAATTTATAGAATTATATTATTCGAATCCCTTGACGGAACAAGGCATTATTTTCGTTGATACACCTGGTGCAGATTCCATTAATGCCCGCCATACGGGCGTTGCTTTTAACTATATAAAAAATGCGGACGCCATTCTTTTCGTAACTTATTATAATCATGCGTTCTCGCAAGCGGATCGTGAGTTCCTTTTACAGCTTGGACGTGTCAAAGATAGTTTTGAAATGGATAAAATGTTTTTCATTGTGAATGCCGCCGATCTTGCAGCAAGCCCGGAGGAACTGCAGGGAGTGATGACTCATGTGGAGACGAACCTCTTGCAGCACGGCATCCGCAATCCACGTATTTACCCGATTTCCAGCTATTTAGCGGCAGAGGGGAAAATCACGGGCAACGAAGCACTCGTGGCGCAGTCGGGAATCCGACCGTTTGAAGGTGAGTTTGTTCAATTTACATTCAATGAACTTAGCGATGTTGCGATACATGCAGCGAATTTGGAGCTGCATCGTGCGATTGCTACCATGCAGCAGTGGCTGGAGAGCGCGCAAACAGGGGAAGAGCAACGGAAGCAACAGCTTATGAAGCTGGAGCAGTCCGAGCGTGAGTGTACGGAGCTGCTTGACCGTACGCTTTTTGAAGCGGAGCTCAAAGAGTTGAAGAAAGAAATTCAGGAGCTTCTGTATTATGTGAAGCAGCGTACGATGTACCGATTTGGTGAATTGTACAATTACGCCTTTAATCCCTCCACGTTCCGTGAGGAAGCGAGAGATCCGAAGCAAGCGCTCCAGTCGGCTTGGGGCGAGCTGCTGCGCATGATCGGCTATGATCTATCGCAGGAAGTGCTGGCTACGACGCTGCGCGTTGAGAATCGGATGAATTTGATATCCGGAAATCGTGTTAAGCGTTGGGAAGAGCAACTTCGTCAAGTTATGGATGGCTTCGAGAGCGGTACTTATGAGTCCAACACGTTTGTTACACCAGAAATCAGCTCCAAAATGGAAGCCCCTGAAATTTCACTTAAATTGCTGCAAAGTCATTTCAAGAACCCGAAGCAATTTTTTGAAGGTGATGGCAAAAGCAAGCTGAGAGCTGATTTGGAAAATCGGATGACAGCACCCGTGGCTCAGTTTATCGAACTTCAAACTTCTGAGCTTGAAGAGGCCTATGCGAATCAGCTGGAAAATTGGTTGATGAAGCAGAAAATTCAACTGCTTCAGCAGCTGAATGAGCACGCCGAAGGGATGCGCGATGCCCTTGAAATGAAGATTGATTTGAACGAACTAATATCCAAACAGCATCAATTAAAGTCGTTTGTTTAACATTTAAACAATAGGGTTGGCCATGTTCATTTGAAYGTGACCAACCCTTTTTCACGCATCGCTATGTAAAGGCTTACATCGTTGGTTATCGGGATGATTTTAAAGAATAGTGGGGATTCCTGCACGTTTTTGTGAAGTTATGAGCTTTTAAGCGAATATATCACGCATTCTTCTGATTGCCCGCATATAGGGATGGTGTTAAGATTCATTAAGTATTAAAACGCTTACCTAGCTTTTCCAAATTCACCTTCTTGAGGAGGGGTCACCAAAGTGGATGTATTCAGGCAACTGAAGCCCTATTTTTGGCCAGAGAAAAAACTGTTTTTTGCAGCCATTTTATGTTTAGCCGTAGCAACAGCATTAGGTCTCGTTTATCCGAATTTACTCCGGTATCTCATCGATGACGTGATCGCAAAAAAGCAATTTGAACTCGTTCCGAAATTAGCGATTGTTGTTGTGATTGTCGTATCAATGAAGGGGATGCTTCAATTCATGCATGGCTTGTTCGGGGGCAGATTGGGCAACCGAGTTGCGTATCATTTGCGGAATGCGCTCTACAACAAGCTGCAGTATTTATCCTTTCAGTATTACGATCAAGCAAGAACAGGGGACTTGATGTCCAGATTGACAGCTGATTTGGAAGCAATCAGGCAATTTATCGGTTTTGGTTTCGCTCAACTGTTAAACGTGCTACTAATGCTGATATTCGGCATGAGCATGATGTTTTCGATCAATTGGAAGTTAGCTTTACTGACGATGATTTCAATGCCATTCCTGGCGTTTACGGCAATTCGTTTCGAAGGCAAAATTCATCCTGCTTTCCGAATGGTGCGCCAATCGCTTAGCTCGATGACAACCGCGGTACAAGAAAACATTACAGGAGTTCGGACTGTCAAATCGTTCGCACGTGAGGCTCATGAGGTGGATAAGTTTTCGGCCCGTAATGAGGACTACAAGGCGATGAATATTGAAAGTTCCGGGATTTGGGCGAAGTATTTTCCAATCATGGAAATTCTAGCGAATCTGAGCGTCGTTATGCTGCTTGGCGT
>NZ_JBFTQB010000481.1:0-4846 GCF_056398785.1 Paenibacillus sp. 01T422
GTGCAAAGCATGTACTTTTACAAAGAACCGGGTTCTCCCGGGCAAGCTGCGCATCAAGACTATTACTATATTAAGAACGATCCGAATACGTTGACCGCCGCTTGGGTTGCCATGGAATATACAAATGAAGAAAATGGCTGCCTGTATGTCATCCCCGGGTCTCAGAAACTCGGAGTTCTACCCCACGGCGATGTGAAAAACTTACAAGAACATGAAGCTTGGACCCATGAGGTAGAAGACATCGATTTAAGCAAGGAAATTCCGGTTATTTTGGATAAAGGGGATGTATTAATTTTTGACAGCAACCTTATACACTCATCTACACGGAACCGCTCCACCCGTTGGAGACGCTCTTATGTATGCCACTACATCCGTTATGACTCAACTATTGAGAGAGAAGATTTGAAAAAGAAAATCCCTCTAGTATAATGAAAAAAAAGGCTGTCCGAGAGGGTTGGAATGATAAATGGAAACAGAATCCAAGGTGGAAGTCATTCCACCTTCTTTTGTTGTAACCAATACCTACGCAGGTACCGTCGTTTATGGCCCCGGTGGGAAATACGGTCCCCGCATTCAGATGGATCTGCAGCTTGTCCTGGTACATAGCGGCTCTATGATTGTAGAAATTGACGGCGTACCCTTCACTGTTCCTCCAGAGAGCATTGCGCTGCTCAAACCGGGACATGAGGAGATGTTTCATTTCAATGAGAAACGTGACACGTGGCACCGTTGGATTGCTGTGACTGTCGAGCCACTATTACCGGATGCAGCGACTTATTTCGAGTCGCTTCCGCTTTATATCCCCTTGACGACACGACTAAATCAACTGACGAATATGCTGATGTCTTTGCAAAACGACGGATGCTCTTCGGGCGAGGAAGTGGTAAAAGCCTTAGGCCGGTCCGCTGTCTGGTTGTATGCGACGGAGTATTTGCATTTGGGACTGAACCACCTGAAACATCCGGCTGTTCTCCTTGCTGTGGAAACCATACACGAAAAATTTGGTGAAGAGCTAAGCCTTAACGATTTATCCCAGATTACCGGAAAAACACCAGAGCATATGATACGCCTGTTCCAGCGTGATGAAGGAATAACGCCGATCCAATACTTGTGGCAGTACCGGGTAAAAAAGGGGCTGGAATTACTGCGCAGCACAGGCCTGAATATCGGTGAAGTAGCTGAACAATCCGGCTTTAAAACCTCCTATCATTTTGCACGCACCATAAAACGCCATACCGGTCTGACGCCCAGTGAAATTCGTAAGGAGCACTACAACAAGCCCTATCGCTCTGGAGAAGCCAAAAATTAGTGGGTGAAGATAAGGACCAAGCGAATATTCACGCTACTCGTGTTCAGCATTTTACCATGAAAATAAAGCCTGGCCAGCGCTTACTAAGCGCAGTGCCGGGCTTTACATATTATCCTTTTACTGCCCCTGCCGCAACTCCGCTGATAAAATACTTCCTTCCCACAATGCTCAGAAGAATCAAAACCGGAACCGCCATGAGAAACGCTCCTGTAATTGGCGTAGCATAATCCTCTTTATAGGGATTATTCATCGTCGAAATCCCTACAGATAGCGTCATTTTGTGCTCAGAGGTTAAAAAGATCAACGGGCTTAAGTAGTCATTCCATGAGTTCATAAAGTTGAGAAGACCTACAATTCCGATGCTGCTCATAGACAAAGGAACTGCGATGCTCAAAAACGTCCGCCATTCCGTACTACCGTCCACCCTTGCGCTTTCATATAGCTCTAAGGGTATCGCCGTCATCACCTGGCGTATCAAGAAGATGTTAATGGCCGATATGGCTCCCGGAAATATTAAAGGAGAGAACGTATCCAACCAGCCCCATTGTTTGAACATTATGAAGCTCGGAACCAGCGTCATCTGCGAAGGAATCAGAATAGTTGCAATCACAATCGTAAACAGCACATTTTTTCCTTTAAAATCATACCGTGAAAAGCCATAAGCAACTAATGCATTGCCAATCATAGAGAGCACAGAGACCGCTACTGCAATAAAAACTCCGTTGAAAAATTGTGTCCAGAACGGTATCTTCTCAAACAATAAGATAAAGTTATCCAGGGTTGGATGAAGCGGAATCGGATTCAAAGGAGAAGCAACGATGTCATCATAGGTTTTAAATGACACTCCTACCATATAAAGAAAAGGGAGACTGAATAATAAGCTCAATAAAGCCAAAGCAGCATATACAGCTATACGATGAATTCGGTTTGCTGTCATTGTGGCATTCCCCCTTTACTTTTTTTCCTGAAACAAGCGAATTTGAATGATACCTATGATCAGTAGTATGACCGTAAACACATACCCGACAGCTGATGAATAACCGAAGTTTTGTAACCGGAAGGCTTGCTGGTAAATGTACATTGTTGGGAACAGCAACGATTGCTCGGGCCCGGACTGACCAGGGCCGGCAAGCACAAACGGCTCGGCAAACATGGTAAAAGAGCCGATAATTGCCTGAAACACAATGAAAGTCATGATAGGTCTCAATAGCGGTAATGTCACATACCACAGCCTTTGAACCGCGTTAGCCCCATCTATTTTGGCTGCCTCAGTAAGCTCTTTAGGGATGTTTTGAAGGCCTGCCATAAAATAAAGGATATTAATCCCCAAATATCGCCAAGTTAATAAAATGATTAATGCGGGAAGAGTCCACCTTGGATTCTCCAGCCAACCGATCGGTTCGATGCCGACAAACGCAAGCAATGTATTTAGAATACCGAATGATCTGTTGAAGATGAATCCGAAAATGATTGCTACCGCAACAGCAGATGTAATATTTGGGGTAAAAAAGAAGGTTGCAAACCACCCTTTCTTCCTTTCTATGAAAGGTTGATTAATTAGCAGAGCAACCATTAGAGCAATGGGCAAAATGATAAAGACACTGCCCCCTGTAGCCTTCAAACCGTTCCACATCGATTGCCAAAAAACGTCATCATYCACTACAAGCAAATAATTTTTAAATCCTGCATAAGTCAGCTTGCTGACACCTTGGAATAAGCTGAGCCAGAACCCGTACAGAGTCGGATATAGACTAAATACGGCGAAGTGAATGAAAAAAGGACTAATGAACAAATATGGGGCAAGTTTAAACCACTTTGACTGATGAATTGGCAACGTTCAGACCTCCTGAAAACCTAATATCCAAACCTTATTTAACAAAAAGAAAGGAGAAGTAGGTTCCCCTCATCTCCCTTGTAGTTCAATCTGCCTGCTAACTATCCGGCAGTTTCATTTTTCTTAATCAACTGTCTCAGCTCATCATCAACTTTTTGAAGAAACTGCTCAGGAGTCAACTTGCCTTCTTCCAATTCAAATCTATATTTATTCCAAGCATCCGCGAATAAGGTCCGCCACCAAGCCTGGTTTTGGTTCGGTGCAACTGCGACCAGCTTACCATACAGATCTCCCAGATCTTGACCGCCGAAATACTTCGTATATTTGCTTTGCTCATGCAAACCCTTCTCCTGGACGGAAGTCAGAAGCGCTGGGAACAGGTTAACAATCTGGAAACGTTTGACTGAGTTCTCCGGTGTTAATTGAGCAAGCTGCAGAAACTCCCAGGCTAATTCTTTATTTTTGGAATACTTCGAAATCATCAACCCTGTTCCGCCCCAAACGGTAGTTGGAACTGATTTGGGGCCGCCTAGAGGCATTGGAACAGCCGCCCATTTGCCCTCCAACTCCGGTGCGTTGTCCGCCAACAGGTTGACCCACCAATCCGGACCGAAAGCAGCTATGTATTTCCCCTTCTTGAATTGATCCCAATATGCCGGGCCGTCATAATAATTTTTATCCATGATGCCGTCTTTTTTCCATGCGTACATCCGCTTCAAAGCTGTTTGGCCTTCCGGAGTATTAAATCCGGGTTGGCCGTCTTTCGTTACAATATCTCCACCCTCTTGCTTAATGAACAGCTCGAAATACGTTTGGTCCCCTCCAGTTTTCGTTGTGGAGTTTCCGGGAAAAATATATTGTTTATCGCCGACTAATTTTTTCGCTTGCTCCGTAAATTGATCCCACGTTTTTAGCTCGCCTACCTTAATTCCTGCTTCATCAAATAAATCCTTACGATAATAAAGAGCAGAGGCGGTTGCGGCATGCTCGATCCCGTACTGCTTATCGTTAATGGTATACAGCGCCTGCCGACCTTTAGACATCACTTCGGTTAGGTTGTCGGCTTTTAAATAATCATTCAAGGGCACGAACGGGATATCACCGCGAATAAATTTAGGAAATTGTGCTTGTTCAATATCGATCAAATCCGGTGCTCCATCTCCTCCAGACTTGGAAATAACTAAGTATTTATCGACAAGTGCTGTGCCCTCCATTAAATTAATCTCAACCGTAACCTCTGGCTGTTTTTTCTTGAAATCTTCCTTGATGGCCTCAAAAAACCGTTTGTGCGGCTCTGCAAACACCCATAATGTTAGCTTTTTTGCGCCTGCACTTGGTTGCTCCGTTTTATTATTTTCACCAGTTGCAGGCTCTCCGACATTCGGCGTACATGCAGTTAACACGATTGCCAAGGAAATTGCTATAGAAATCGATGACCACTTTTTTCTCATAATCTACACACCCTTTCCAATTTTTGAAAATTAGCAGGACTGTCTATAATTCAAATCATAATGTATGCGTTTACAGTTGGAAATGCACGAACATTCATTAAATTGTGTCTGAGATTGATATCTAGCGAATGATTGATGCGGTATGCTTTGCCTAGAATCAAACTGGAGCTAGCTATCTCTTCTATCGTATAATTAATATGACACCACACAGAAGGAGCTTCGCCTATGACTCGTTCGTGGCCACTACCTGCA
>NZ_JBFTQB010000482.1:0-4845 GCF_056398785.1 Paenibacillus sp. 01T422
AAAGAGGCGAAAGCTTGGGTTGACGACTTCAAGAAACGCGCGCAAAAAGCAGGTACAGATATTAAAGCCAAAATCGGCGAGAACAAAACTATTTCCGTCATCGAGAGCTTCGACAAACAGCTATACGTTTATGGCGATAACTGGGGCCGTGGAACCGAAATTCTATATCAAGAAATGAAATTGACGATGCCTCCCAAAGTGAAGGAAATGGCTTTGAAAGACGGCTATTATGCCCTATCTACGGAAGTACTACCACAATTCATGGGCGACTACGTAATTTTCAGTAAAAACCCGGATGCCGATAACTCTTTCCAGCAAACAGAGACGTACAAGAATACTACGGCTGCGAAAAATGGTCACGTCTATGAAGCTAACGCCAAAGTTTTCTATTTCAATGATCCGTTAACACTGGAATACCAACTAGACTTCTTCATCAAGAATTTGCTTAAATAACAGCACGGAGGAACCTTCTCGGATGAAACAATCCATTTCATTTGGTTATAAATTTGCCCTTGGGCTCCTTGTGTTTGTGGGAATGTTTGTTGTTGCTATGGTGTTTGGGGCAGCAGATGCTACCCTCTCGGATGTCTGGCTGGCACTAACTTCACACACCACAAGTGATGCGATTACGATCATCCGTGAAATTCGATTACCCCGCGAAATCGCGGGGATTTTCGTTGGAGCGGCTTTAGGCGTTTCGGGCGCCATTATGCAAGGGATTACGCGAAATCCGCTGGCGGATCCCGGCTTGCTGGGTCTAACAGCAGGAGCCAACGCAGCACTCGCCTTAACCATTGCTTTATTCCCATCAACAAGCTACTTGGGCATTATGCTCGCTTGCTTCATTGGAGCAGCCATTGGGGCGCTGCTGGTCTTCGGTATCGGGGCGATGAAAAAAGGCGGATTCTCACCCATCCGCATCGTACTCGCCGGAGCCGCTATCTCGGCCTTTTTATACGCCGTTTCCGACGGGCTAGGCCTCTATTTCAAAATTTCAAAAGATGTCACCATGTGGACAGCAGGCGGATTGATCGGCGCTTCATGGGACCAGTTGAAAGTGATCGTGCCCTTTATCGTGGTGGGATCGCTGGTATCTCTCCTGCTCGCCAGACAACTCACTATTCTTAGCTTAAGTGAAGAGGTCGCTGTCGGATTAGGGCAGAATACAGCGCGAATCAAGGCTATTCTCTTCATCATTATTATTATGCTGGCAGGTGCTTCCGTTGCCCTTGTCGGCAATATGGCTTTCATTGGACTCATGATACCGCACGTCGTGCGTGCCATCGTTGGCACGGATTACCGGTTCATTATCCCGATGTCAGCGGTCTCTGGCGGTACGTTCATGCTGCTCGCAGATACACTCGGGCGTACCATKAATGCACCTTACGAAACGCCTGTGGTGGCCATTGTCGCGATGCTGGGCTTACCTTTCTTCCTGTTTATCGTACGCAAAGGGGGCAAGGCCTTCCCATGATTCATCCATCTATTCTCCGGAAACAACGCCTTCTTGTAGTTGGGGCTCTGGCTCTTATTGTCGTTACGATTATAATCGGAATGGGCTTAGGCTACTCGTCTTTGTCCTATAACCGTCTTCTCCCCACCCTGTTCGGGCATGGGACTTTCAAAGAGCACTTTGTGTTATTTTCGATTCGATTACCTCGGATTTTGATTACTTTATTAGCTGGTATGGCACTTGCTCTATCCGGCGCGATTCTGCAGGGTGTTACACGTAATGATTTAGCTGACCCTGGCATAATTGGGATAAACTCCGGCGCAGGTGTCGCCGTTGCCATCTTCTTTCTCTTTTTCCCGGTAAAAGCAGGCTCCTTCGTCTATTTTCTTCCGCTAGTCGCTTTTGTTGGGGCTTTGCTAACGGCGACCTGCATCTATTTGCTTTCTTATAGTCGAAAAGAAGGGCTTCAGCCCGTCCGATTAGTGTTAATGGGGATTGGCTTCTCAATGGCGCTATCGGGCATGATGATTGTCGTGATCTCCTCAGCAGAACGCGTGAAGGTCGACTTCATCGCCAAGTGGCTAGCAGGCAACATCTGGGGAACCGATTGGCCGTTTATCTGGGCGCTTCTGCCGTGGCTTATCGTGCTCATCCCGTTCACCTTGTACAAAGCCAACCGGTTAAATCTACTGGGCCTTAACGAGCCTGTAGCGATCGGTGTTGGTGTTTCGGTGGAAAAAGAGCGAATCGTCCTGCTTCTCGCCGCCGTTGCTCTTGCCGCTTCGGCCGTTTCCGTCACGGGAGGCATTACCTTCATTGGGCTTATGGCACCGCATATCGCGAAAGCACTGGTCGGGCCTAGGAATCAACTGTTCATTCCTGTCGCTATTCTTATCGGCGGATGGCTGCTGCTTCTGGCCGACACGGTCGGGCGCAACTTGCTTGACCCCGACGGGATTGCTGCCGGTATCATGGTTGCGTTGATCGGTGCGCCTTATTTCATGTATTTACTACTGAAAAAAGCATAAGAAAGACAACAAGCAAAAAAGCTATTCTCCCAATATAGGGGGAATAGCTTTTTTCTTGATTAGTAACAGGAATAACGACTGCTATTTCCTGTGAGATCGTGGTTTTAACCCATTTAGAGGGAGTTTAGTTAGCAATTTGACTCCACACCGGATACTCATCCAAGTAACCATACTGGTGCAGCTCTGTTAGCGCCCTGCGGATGCTGCTTTCGTCCTCGCCTGATTCGCTGGATAGCTCCAACAGGTCAGTTAAATCAATATGAGGATGTTCTTTGCAAAAAGCGAGCAAACCTTTGGCCGACCAAGATAACCGATCGTCCTGAAAATCACCGACCAACCGGCGAAACATTTTCTGGGAAATAATTTTCATCTCGACCAGATTCTGCATGGCTTTCGTTGCCTGCTTCAGATTCATCCGACCAAGCTTGGCAATATCAACCAACTCGGGGATGTTCGATTCTGAGGAAAAGCATTTCAACACAATAACAGTCATTTGCGTATAAACGTCCATGCCAGGATAACGAAATATATCATCAGTTAATGTAAAATGCCTAGCTGCTTCTTTCCCCTGATTGTTATCCATTCGATGTCCTCCTTATCTTGAATCATGGAGTTCACCTACTCAGGTTCCCTCACATGATCCGAGGTAGGTACTAGCTTCCCTGAATTGTGCCGGGATTGCCGAAATATTTGTGCCAAGCTAAATTTCTTCTGCTCCCCCTCCGCAATCGCTGCTTGAGCAGGCTCAGGAAACTCGTCCAACCCTACCTTGGGATCGTCCTCTTCCATTTCTGCGAGAGGGCTTATTATGTCTATATCGTGGAGCCTTTCTTTCCCGGGAAATATTTCAGTTTCAAAATTTGCAGATGTAGGTACTGATACGTGCTCTTCGCGAACATACTTCGTTAGAATATCGATAATACCTTGGCTAAAATAGCCATCCATCTTCAGCTGATTCAAATAATTGATGACCTCAGGCGGGGTATCTGATGGAATATATAAGGTTACATCCTTGCCAGAGCGAACATAGACGGTGGATCGGCGTTTTTTCAATCCTGACCGCTCCCGTTCTCGGAGGCTCCTTTGGCATCTGCGCTGGCCGCGACTTCGTCCGCATGTTTCAGCGCGTGGTCTAGGATGAGAAAGGTGCCTCGTACATTCCGGAATTGGCTGTGCTCGGCTGCATCAAACCGAATGGGCAAGCCCAGCTCGGCATTAATTTTCTCAATCCAAGGCTGCAGAACAACAGCTCCGCCGCCGATAAACCAGAATTCGTTCGCATAACGAACATGCTTCCAGGAGCTGCGGGCGAACTTCAGCACTTTCTCCGCCAATATGCGCATATGCTTGTTGATCAGGCTCGTCATATCAAACACAACCTTGCCCTCGGCATAGATCTCATACTCTTTGTTGACGAGCATGAGCGTCAATTCGGCTGTGCTTGCAAGCAGCTCCTCGCCCTGCGAATTAACCTCGTTCCGAATGCTTTCCAGTGCATCGTTGAGGTAGATTTTGGCGCCAGTGGAGTGCCTTTGATCCAGATCTAGACCTGGCCGGAAGAAGGCGATATCCATATCGACGCCGCCGACATCGGCAATACCGAAGCCTTTGTGCGACAGATGGGATTTCGAAGTTGCTTCCAAATCATAAACGCCAGATACATCGTCTATGCTGATATCGGTTGGCAGTGAGAATTCCATCTCCACCGTGATGCCTTTGAAAACCGGGGTCGTTACGAACGTGACGGAGTGGACACCTCCGGTGATTTTACGGGCAAATTCGTCGCGGAATTTCGTGATTTCGCGAATCGGTAAGCCGGTACCTAGGTTCACGGCCGCTTTGATCCGCTTTTTCCCCTGCTTGATAGCATCCTCATGCTGTTTGGCAATGGCATAGGCCGCAGCCGTCAGGAGCGTCACCATGGTCTCAGGTCTTTGGGCTTTCTTTTGCACAGCTTTATCTCCGACAATCTCATGAAGAATGCCTTCATCGCCAATGGCGAGATTCCCCACATAAACATGACGGTACTGATCGGTTTCTATGGCAGGCGATGTGATTTGTACGTCGAGGAAATCCAGAGGATCACCTTGCTCCATCAAAAGAAATCGTTCACCAAACGGTTGAGCTAGTACATTAGGGAAGATGAAGCTACAGTCCAGATGGTCATAAATGACCTTGACATGACTGCTGCCGTTATCAATGGACAGCGTGATGGTAGTGGTTAAGACTTCGTTCTTTGTCAAGTCAATTCCCCTCTCCTACCTTGATTTGAATCTATATACCTATTCGCAATAGGAAAGTAGAATGAGAGGGTATTTGGAATATTTCGTTAATTTAACGCTTCCAATGGAATAAAGTTTAAAG
>NZ_JBFTQB010000483.1:0-10557 GCF_056398785.1 Paenibacillus sp. 01T422
GCTGTAAGCAATGAGAATTTGACAGGCTACTGGGACACGATGAATAAAGCAGCGAACAGGACCTACTTATGGGCTGATTTGCAAAGCACGACGAAATCAAGCGAAGTGTCATCACACTATACGCGATTAAATCAAATGGCCATCGCATATTCGACGGTTGGCTCAACGCTCTATCACAACGCAAATCTCAAAAGCGATATCATCAGCGGGTTGGATTGGGCTTATGCCAATCGCTATAAGGAGTCCAAAAGTGAATATGACAATTGGTGGGACTGGGAAATTGGCACACCTCAGCTCGTCAATAGCACGCTTGTGCTGATGTATGAAGATTTGACGCAAGCTCAGATTGATAATTACATGCGGGCCATTGACCGATTTGTCCCCAATCCAAGCAAGCGAACGGCTAGTTCCGTTGTGGAAACAGGCGAGAACTTACTCGATAAAGCTTATGTGGTGTCTCTTCGCGGCGTTATCGGCAAATCGAGCGCCAAGATTGCACAAGGCAGGGATTCAATGAGTCCCGCATTTCTATATGTAAAAAGTGGAGATGGTTTTTACGAGGATGGATCGTTTATTCAGCATACTTATGTTGCCTACACAGGTGGGTATGGGGATGTGCTGCTCGGAAGAATGGCGGATCTGATGTATTTATTGAGCGGATCTTCCTGGAGTATCACAGATCCGAACGTAGCTAATGTGTACAGATGGGTCGATGAATCCTACAAGCCGCTTATTTATATGGGGGCTAGCATGGATAATCTGAAAGGACGGGGAATCTCACGGCAAAGCGGGAATGATCATACAACGGGACGCTCCATTATCCTGAGTATGCTTCGTCTGGCTGAAGGAGCACCGGCTGAACAAGCGATGAGAATTAAGCGGATGGTCAAGGAATGGATCTCAACAGACACAACCTTCGCGAACTATTATACGGGGGCCAGTATGTTTGACATGATCCTTGGCAAAAGGTTGATGAATGATCCAGCGATTACGCCTCAAGGCAAGCTGGTGGGTCAATTCCAATTCCCGGGAATGGACCGTGTTTCCCAGCTTCGTGAACATTTTGGACTGGGAATCAGTATGTTCTCGCCTCGTGTTTCCGCATTTGAATATGGCAATGGTGAAAATATCAAGGGGTGGTTTACAGGCGTTGGCATGACAACTCTGTACAACAATGATTTGAAGCAGTACAGCGGTAACTACTGGGCTACTGTCAATATGTATCGTCTTCCTGGTACAACAACAGACGGTTCTGGCAGTGGAACACCTGTTGACTGGAAAAACTATGCGAACCCGAATACATGGGTAGGCGGTTCTTCGGTCGATCAACTCTACGGTTCCGCTGGGATGCAGTTCTCGCTTTCGCAAAATACGGGAAGTCCTCTGCAAGGCAAAAAATCATGGTTTATGCTGGGTGATCAAATCGTTGCATTAGGTTCAGGAATAACAAGTACGGACACAGCACGCACGGTTGAAACCATTGTCGAGAACCGCAAGTTAAATGAAAGTGGCGATAATACGCTCATTGTTGACGGCGTCACCAAGCCAAGCGGACTCGGATGGTCGGAGTCAATGAATAACGCGCATTGGGCGCATCTGGCTGGGAATGTGCCAGGTTCCGATATCGGTTACTATTTTCCAGGAACGGCATCCATAGCTGGTCTACGTGAATCTAGATCAGGTACATGGAAGCAGATAAACACAGGAGGAAACACGGATCAAGTGACGAATCCTTATGTAAGCCTGGCTTTCAATCATGGCAAATCACCTGCAAATGCTTTTTACGCTTATGTCGTGCTGCCAGGCAAGGATACGGCTGCAACGGCGAGCTATGCGGCTAATCCAGATATTCAAATTCTGGAGAATTCTGCTGATGCCCATGCGGTGATGGATACGTCTCTGCATGCAGTTGGAGCTAATTTCTGGAGCGATGTAACGAAGACGGTTTATGCGAACGATGAACCACTTATCACAAGCGACAAAAAAGCGTCTGTTACAACGCTAGAAACGAATGGGGAAATCCATATCGGAATTTCTGATCCGACGAAAGCAAACACAGGAACGATTCAAGTGGAAATTAATCGCAGCGCAGCTGGAGTCGTTTCCCTCGATCCTGGTATTACGGTCACCCAATTCAGTCCGACGATCAAAATGGTCGTTCAAACGAGTGGGGCTTTCGGTAAGACATTCGCAGCCAAGTTCAGTATGAAGACGCCTTCCAGTACGGAAACGCCTGTTTTGGTAAGTGCAGAAGGCGGCGCTTCGCAAGTTATGTTGTCTTGGACAGGGGTGCAAGGAGCAGCTGGATACCGAGTGAAGTATGGCACAGCTCCAGGTGTCTATACCCGAACGCTCGATGTCACTTCGGTAAGTTCCTCCAATCAAGTTGCCGTCACTGGCTTGGAAACGGGGAAGACCTACTATTTTGCAATAGTGGCTTATCAGGCAGCTGGTGAAAGCAGCCTTTCAAATGAGTTGTCCGCCACACCGGTTCCAATCCTTACGATTTTACCTGAAGCCGATGTGTATGTACGTGATGGCTCTTATGCCAGTACGAACTATGGGACAGCAGATAGTCTGGTATCCAAGCAGGATGCTGCAGGATATGCCCGGCAATCGTATTTGCGATTCGATCTTGCCTCCATTTCTGGCACAATTGCAAGCGCTAAAGTTACGCTCCACGTCGAATCAGGGAGCCAAAGGGGACGTAAGTTACGCTTCCAGGGAGCATGCCAATGCCTCTTATCGACCTGTTCTTGAGGTTACGTTAAGTACGCCACCTGCGTCGTTATCGACAGAACTTACAGGTGGCAGCACGGTAGCAACGGGAGAAACTTTCAAGGTCACATACGGATTGAAGAACCTGACACGTGCAGCATTTGCGCAAGATGTCACTCTGAATTATGACGCGAATACGATGGAATTCGTGTCTGCAAGATCGGTGATGGATGGCGTCTCCATTCTGGAGCCGATCAGGCAATCAACGGGCAAGCTGCGGCTAATCATTGCCAGTCAAGGCGCAGCTCATGGAATTAGCAATGACGCGCAAATTGTAGAACTGACTTTCAGAGCCAAAGTTTTCACGGAAAATAAGACGGGGACGATGACGATTTCGAAGGCGGTGCTGGGCGATGCAGAGGGGGGCGAAGCGGTAGCGGCAGCTTCTAGCTACAGCGTTGCAATTACTGCTCCTATTCCTGGCGTTCCTGGTGATCTTACGAACGATATGCAAGTAACGATCGGCGATTTGGCCATCGTAGCAGCCCATTACGGCAAAGATACAAGCAGCCCGGATTGGGAGCAAGCTAAGAAAGCGGACGTTGTCAGCGATGGACATATCGATATTGACGACCTTGCTTTTGTAGCGGCAAAAATAATCCAATAAAGCGTAGAGGATGGCTCATAATGAGACGTAAAATCGCACTTGCCACATTAGTCTGCAATCTTGGTTGTTCTTTAGCCTTACTTGGTCCGGCCTATGCGGAGGACGCTTCTCAATTTGTGATGAAGACGTCGGATCCCGAGTCTACAGGCGAATTTACCGTTACGCTGCAAGGGGAGAATATACAGGATTTATACGCGTATGAAGCGAAATTCTCCTTTGATGCCAGCAAGCTCGAAGTCGTCAAAGCGGATACCAAGATAGAGGGTTTCTCCGTTTCGCCCATTGTGAAGAACAACGAAGTAACATTTGCGCATACCAAAGTGGGGAAAGTGGATGGCGAGAAGGGAAATGTAGACATCGGAACAATCACCTTTAAAGCTAAGAAGGTTGGGTCTTCCCAAATTACATGGACCTCCATGAAAATCGTGGATCACAATTTGAAGAATCAATCCATCGCTCTTAGTAAATCCGCCGATTTCACCAAAATCTTCAGCGATCTTGCCGATCACTGGGCCAAGTCGGATATTATGCTGATGGTTAACAAACAGATTGTGGAAGGTATGGATGACGATCATTTTGCACCGGATACGAATGTAACCAGAGCGCAGTTCGCAACCTTAATTGCCAAAGCATTGAATCTGAAGGAAAGCGCGGGGCTTAACCCGTTTGCTGACGTCGCAGCGGGCTCCTGGTATGAGGACACCGTGAAGAAAGCATATGCAGCAGGATTGATCAACGGAGTTGCTGATGATGCTTTTGCCCCGGAGAAGAACATTACGCGCGAAGAAATGACAGCGATGCTGATGAGGGCGAAGGCTCAGGTGACAGGAACGAAAGTCGAAGATATGACGGCAAGTACCTCCATCCTTTTCAGCGATGAGAACGCGGTCAGTGATTGGGCCAAACACGTCGTAGAACTTGCTGTAGACGCGGGCTTAATGAATGGCCGAACAGAGCAAGAATTTGCCCCGCAGGAACATGCCACTCGAGCTGAGTCGGTAGTTGTGCTGAAAAGGCTCTTAGCTGGAATTAGCGCGAAATAATCCATGATCTCGAAGAGATTGCTTTCTACCAGACCATTCAGGTCAGGTGGTTATTTGGAGAGGTGAACAGCATGTTGATTAATAACTCAGAAAGGGTTGCTCTAACTTCGTCTGCGCCCGGGCCAAGAGCTTTCTGGAATCAGCCTAGAAAAGAAGCGCTTGCGGGATGGCTATTTCTTTCGCCCGTCTATCTGTGCATTCTAATTCTAGGCGTATTTCCAGTGTTGTTCTCCTTATTTTTAAGCTTTTGCCAATGGAATTTAGTAGGGGGACTTTCCAGTATTAAGATAATCGGACTGGATAATTTTAAGCTGCTTTTTGAGGACGATAAGTTCTATATGGCCTTAAAAAACAATCTAACGTATACAGCAATTACAGTGCCCATTGGACTTGTTCTAGCGTTGGTACTATCGGTCCTCATACATGCCAGAGTGTTTGGGCAAAGCTATTTTAAGATCGCTTTTTTCATCCCGTATATCTCTTCCATAACAGCGCTTGGGGCGATATGGAGCGCTTTGTACCATCCATCTCTAGGTCCGATTAATCAATTCTTGCTCCGCATAGGGGTCACCAACCCGCCGAAATGGTTAGCGGATACCCACTACTCGTTAACATCCATTATGATTATTGCCATTTGGGCAGCGCTGGGCTATCAAATTATTATTTTTATTGCTGGCTTGACCAATATCCCGGATGAGCTATATGAAGCGGCTAATATGGATGGCGCCTCATCCTTCCAACAATTTTTCCGTATTACGCTTCCCTTGCTTGCTCCGACAACGTCCTTCTTATTTATTACGACGCTGATGTCATCCTTTAAAGTGTTTGATTTAATCGCTTTTCTTACGGGCGGGGGGCCGAACGATTCATCAACCGTGCTTGTTTACCGGATTTATGAGGAGGGTTTCCAGAACTTCAGGATGGGTTACGCTTCGGCGATTTCATGGGTTTTGTTCCTTATCATCGGGGTCGTGACTTTGATTACTTATCGACTGCAGAAGCATTCCGCTTACGAATAGCAGAAAGGAGAGGGCTTGCTTGTTATTGAAAAAGATCGATATACCGAAGTGGATCACTACGTTGTTGATGGGATTATTTTCGCTCCTATTCCTGCTGCCTTTGCTGTGGATGCTTTCGGCGGCTGCGAAGTATGAGAAGGATGTTATGGTATTCCCCATTCAGTGGATTCCAACCAAATGGAACCTGATCAACAATTTCCAGGAAGTCTGGCTAAGCAGCGTACCGTTCAGTCTATTTTATTACAATTCACTGAAGCTAGCGCTTACGATAACCTTTGCAACGTTGCTTTTCTCTTCGATGGCAGCATTTGCCTTCACGAAGCTGCAATTTCGTGGGCGTAACACGGCATTTGGGATTTTGCTTTCTTTGATGATCATCCCTTCCGAATCTACCCTGGTCCCTCGGTATCTGCTGCTCAAGTGGCTTCACTTGTACAACACGCATGCGGGTTTAATGCTTATGGGGATGTTTTTGCCGACAATTACGCGGTACTGATGATGGCCTCTGTTGCTGCAATTTTGCCTTTATTAATTATCTTTATCATCCTGCAAAAACAAGTGATCAAAGGCATCGCGCTTGGTGGAGTAAAAGGTTGAATATGGCGGCTAGGAAGGTAAAGATATCACACAAAGAGCGCAAAATATTATACCATCTTAGGGAAATAATCCGTGTAAAATTCTGGATATCAACAATACAATCGACCAATTGGGGGATGTCACATGACAAATAGAAAGGCAATTCTGCTTAGCAGCACCTTACTAACGATGTCAATTTTGAGCGCATGCAGCACGGGCTCAGATAAAGGGAGTGCAGGATCTACCGCAGCTACGACTAGCACAGCACCCGCTGCAACACAAGCGGCCGCAAAGCCAGTGAATCTTAAATTTTACACGTGGGATAATGAAACGAATCAGGTTGCACGCCAAAAGATGATCGATGCTTTTCAAGTCAAATATCCGAACATCAAGGTGCAGAATATTTCTTTAGTTCCCGGAAATTCCGTGGAAAGCATGAAGAAAATGGATGTCTTAATGTCTTCCGGTGAAGACGTTGACGTCCTTGAGTATGGGAACATCGATGAAACACTGGCAAGAGCGGCAGCAGGTGTCCTAGCTCCGCTAGATGAGATGTACACGAATAGCAATGTAAAGCCGGAAGAAGATTATTACATTAATCCCAAAGTGAATGGGAAATATTACGCGACGATGCTGACATCCAGTCCTTATTTTGTACTGATCAATGAGGATGCATTGAAGGAAGCTAATCTACCGCTGCCAACCTTCGATTGGACGTGGGACGACTTTCGGGAGTATGCGAAAAAACTTGCGAAAGGGGATGGAAACGATAAACGATACGGCGCTTATTTCCACACATGGGGTGAGTATACGAATCTAATTGCGTATTCCGATCTCAAAAGCCCTTATCTGACAAGCGACCTGAAGCCTGGCTTTAATGATCCGTCGTTTGCTTATTTCTTTAATCTGCGTCGCACCATGGAGAAAGATGATAAATCCGTTAAGCCTTTAGCTGATGTTGTTGGAGCGAAACTAAGCTATATTACGGAATATTTGAACGGCAAAGCGGCTATGCTGGCAACGGCGCCATTCATGCTCGACAATGTGATGAACAAAGAGAAGTATCCGCACACATTCAAATCGGTTATTGCTCCGCTGCCCCGCTCATCCAAAAGCGGAGAACAAGGGATTACGAACATTGGAGGATCTTACGTTTCGGTTGCTTCCAACTCTAAGCACAAGCAGGAAGCTTACGATTTCATTCGTTATATGACGACGGAGCAAGAGGCAAGACTCGAATTATCCGGTTACAAAAAGGCCGACCCCAAGGCGATTGTAGATCGCTTGTATGGCAAAGCGGCGGATATTATCGACGTAACGTCGCTGCAAGCAACCATTTTTGATAAGAAAATAAAAACGAATTTTGATCCTGCGATCTCTGTTTCCTACGGCAACCAATTGAAAGGCGTGTTGGAAAAAGGCTTTAGCAAGTTCATGCTCGATAACACAACGGCTGAGGAAGCTCAAAAGTGGATGATGGATGAATCCGATAAAATTGCCAAACAAAATGCAAAATAGGGTCCTGACGGACACATGGGATAGAGGGCGTAAAAGCGCCCTCTATGTTTTTCGTTCATAGGGTAACAGGCGTTATGCTATGATAGGGGTAGTTGAATGTCTAGCATCCAGAAGGCAGAAGGAGTTCCTATGAGAATAAACTCACTATTTCGATTTTCTTTTTATCGACGCATTCAAATCTCATTTCTCTGCTTTATTTTGCTGCCGACTGTCGTTGCTGCCTTTCTCAATTATTCGATTACGCATAAAAATGTGAGGGAGAAAATCTTTCTCAGCAATCAAACTGTGCTTACCGTCATTGCCAAGGATATTTCCAAAACGATTGATGATATGACGTATGCTTCGAACTTTTTTGTTCAGGATGAAAATGTGAAAAAACAGCTGCGTGCTTTTATGACGATGAAACGCATTGAAAGTTTTCATGATTTTGAGACTTATTTGCAAATCAAAGACTTTTTCAGTCTGGTTGATGTCAAAACGATGAATCCGGATATCCTCATGTACGTGTCTAATCAGGCGGGTTTTATCGTGCAGTCCAGTGAGATTCAAGGGGCAGATCCCGAAATGACGAGGCAGCAGTACGAAGTCGTCAAATGGCGTGTGGATCTGTCAAAGCCCAACATTTTGCAATGGCTCGGAACTGTGCCAACGCAGGGGGCAAATGCATCAACCAACAAGGCCTACTTGCTTGCTAGGGTAATCAAATCTCCAAGTGATACGCAGCCTCTGGGTACATTGTTTATTTCGATACCGGAGCGCTATTTTATGAAAGCGTTCGCTCAGCTAAGTGCTTCGAAATTGGCTCTGTTTGATGCTGAGGGCAAACTGATTGCAGGGAATCCTGATGTCTCTTATGGTATGGATAATACCGCGAGAAATAGCATTAGAAATGAAGGTCTTATTCAATATTCAGGCTGGAAGCTCATCAGTGAAACGCCGGATGCGCAAGCTACCGGTGAAATTACGAAGACATTTTTCATTACGCTGCTGCTGATCATTCCATTTTTTCTGATCTTCTTTGTCGTCTCGATGTATGTAGCGAAGCGGCTTCATCGGCCCATTCGGCAGCTTCAAGCTGGCGTCAAGCAATTTGGGAATGGCAATCGCCGGATTCGGTTTGAAGAAGATGGCAAAGATGAAATTTCGGATTTGGGCCGAACACTCAATATTATGCTGGAACAAATCAACCAGCTTATTGTGGAAAACGAGCAGGAGCAAGAGCAGAAACGTGAATTAGAGCTTCAAGCGCTTTATTCACAGATACGTCCTCATTTCCTGATGAATACCCTGAACTCGATTAAATGCAATTTAGCTTTAGATAATGAGATGGTCCACAGTCAAAAGATTAATTCTTTGATGAGCTTATTAAGGGCTTATATGAAATTCAATGAACCCTCTAGCCTAGGGAATGAATGCAAGCTGCTGTTTCATTATGTGGACATCATGCAAATGCGCAGTGATCTTGTGGTTCAGATGGATATTGAGCTTCCTCCGGTGCTTGCTAACCTGGAATTCCCGAAGCTGTTACTTCAACCCATCGTGGAAAATGCCTTTGTACATGGTTTCAAGAGAGCCGTTGATCAGCCTCGAATCGGCATACGCGCTGAACAAATCGATAATCGAGTGGAAATTTCGATCTCCGATAACGGATTGGGACTGAGTGTGGAGAAAATAGAACTGCTCAATGCCGGGCTGCAAAGCTCACAAGATGCAGAAGTCTGGCAAGCCGATAAGCGAGTTGGGTTGTGGAATGTTTTTCAACGTCTGAAGATGACTTATGGCAGTGGCTCATCGATGACATGCACACAGAGCGAACTCGGCGGCTTGACCGTTATACTCGGATTTACAGAGAAATTAGATACAGGGGGATCTGCATGTTGAATGTCATGTTGGTAGATGATGATGTGCCGATGATCAAATATTTAACGAAACTGATTTCTTGGGAATCGCTGGGGCTGCGGCTTGCTGCGACTGCGCATTCTGGAGAAAGTGCCTTGCAGACCTTCCATGAAATGCAGCTCGATCTGGTTATTACGGATATTGGGATGCCGCAAATGGATGGCTTGGAGCTGGTGGCTCAGCTGAAAGCGCTCAAGCCTGAACTTCAGGTCGTGTTTCTGACCTGTCATGAAGAATTTCATTATGCCAGAAAAGCTGTGCAATTAGATGCTGTCGATTATTTGATTAAGGATGAATTAACCTCGGATCAGCTCGATGAGAGCCTGCGCAAAGCCATTCAAGTGTTAACTGAGGCCAAAAATCAAGTAGAGGACATCGTGTATAAACAAGATTTGATCAAAAATAAAGATTTGCTTAAACAGACGTACTTTCAGCAGCTGCTTACAACGTCATCTGCCACGGAGATRCTTAGTTACGGGAAACGGTTAGGCATCAATTGGGAGAACTCGCACTTTCTTATGGCAGTTGGTTCCTTTCATAGGGCATCTGTCTATAAGCAGTATAGATTTGAAGATATGAATTTGCTGTTGTATGCGGCTGGGAACATAGCCAACGATTTGTCATTGCAATCGCAGCAGCAGGTCACGTTATTTTCCGATGCTGACGGTCAATTGATATGTATTTATAATTTTCAGCCTAACCTGAGCTTGAATACGACAACCCTTTTTAAGGATTATTTATTATCTTTACGAGAACTGATTAAACAGTATTTGAAGATGGATGTGTTCCTTCATTATGGCATTCCTTTCAAAGGTGTGGAGGGAATAAGAAGTAATTACAAGTCGATGAAGATGTGGCAGAAGTCATCTTTTTATGAGAATGATACGTTTGGTACGATAAAATTGCTGGAAGTCCCCTTGTGGAATGTCAATCACTCACTGGAGGAACAATGGGATCGGATCGCCGAGGCCGTCAAAGCTGCCGATGCCAATGGGATTACAATTGCCCTGTGTGCCTTAGAAGCTTTCGCTCGTGATGAGCGAATGGAGTCGGGGATGTTTCTTGCAGCGTGCTCGCATCGAATTCGTCTGATTGAACTAGAGGCTAAGCATAAGAG
>NZ_JBFTQB010000484.1:0-9048 GCF_056398785.1 Paenibacillus sp. 01T422
ATATAATCACCTTTTAACCCCACGTAATCACATTGCAATAGTATACAGGAATTTGTTAATATTGGGAATAACCTTTTTACGAATTTTATAGCAAAATTTGTAGATTCCCTACATTGTCAATTTATGTCCATGTTCATCATATTGCCGCCTCCCACATGGAGGTTTATAATGATTACGATGGGTTGTACGTATATTGAAAAACCGTAGAGAGCCTTTGAGCCAAACTCCGAGCTCCCTATATGTGTGAATTCCTGAACCGAACTGGCTGACAGGTAGGCGAGCCACTCACACCACACAAGGCGCATGAGATCATCTACAGATGGATGCGTCGATTCTTTATGTGCTTTTATTTTGATTTCATAGGAGGAATAAACATGAGTGTAATCACCACAGACCCGATCAAACGGATGGCAGAAATTGCCGATAAGGTTGAGCACGGTCAACGTCTTTCCTTGGAAGACGGATTGTTTTTGTATGAATCGGACGACCTTCTGAGCATAGGACAAATGGCAAACAAAGTAAATACAAGATTGAACGGAAACAAGGTTTATTTTGTACAAAATATGAGTTTGTATTTCACGAATGTGTGTGAGGAGCATTGTGCTTTTTGCCATTTCCGCCGCGATGAAGGCGAAGAAGGTTCATACACGCTTACGCCAAGCCAAATGTTAGATTATGTAGCTGAACATTTTAACCCAGAAATTAGAGAATTCCATATTAGCCAAGGGCATAATCCTCACTTGCCTTTTGAATATTACGTTGATTGCATTCGTCAATTGAAAAATGCTTATCCGGATGTGACAATCAAAGCGCATACCGCGGCAGAAATTGAATTCTTCTCACGGATCAGCGGCCTAAGTTACCGAGATGTCTTGAAAACGTTGATGGATGCAGGTCTATCCACACTTCCAGGCGGTGGAGCCGAAATTCTAACAGAGCGCTACCGGTCCAAAATGAAAGTTGAGAAGGCCTCTTCGGAAGAATGGCTCGACGTTCATCGCAACGCGCATTTGCTTGGTATGAAAACTCACGCAACGATGTTGTACGGGTCGATTGAAACGAAAGAAGAACGTATTCGCCATATGATGCTTTTGCGCGAACTGCAAGACGAAACGAAAGGTTTCTTGGTATTCATTCCAAACTCCATCCAACCTGCTAGCAAAAATGCTGGTCTCAAAAGACGCGTGCCCGCTTGGGACGAACTGAAGACCATCGCGATTAGCCGCTTGATGCTGGATAATTTCCCTCATATCAAAGCTTACTTCATTAATATTGGTACGAAATTGACTCAGCTTTCCTTCACTTTCGGCGCTTCTGATGCACATGGAACGATCGTGAAAGAGAAAATTTCACACGCAGCTGGCGCATTATCCCCAGAAGGACTGACAAGGGATGAGCTTGTTTGGTTGATTCAAGGTGCTGGACGCACTGCCGTTGAACGCGACACCTTTTATAATGAAATTAAAGTGTATTAGTCATACTAGAGAAGAGAGATCAGTCAAGAAGGGATACGGAGTGTTATGAAAAAATTTGTGATTCTCGGAGGAGGTTATGGCGGTCTGACCATAGCCTTGAATATGCTGGAGAAAGATTTGCCGGAAGATACCATACTGGAAATGATCGATCGCAGTCCTTTTCAAGGACTCAAAACGGAATATTACGCACTTGCATCAGGCACGATTGCAGAAACGCACATTCGAGTCGCTTATCCGGATGATCCTCGTTTACTGTTAACTTACGGAGAAGTGTCTTCAGTGGATTTGGAGAAAAAAGAAATTCTTTTCGAAGATAGAGAACCTGTAACGTATGATTGGCTTGTAATTGGTCTAGGCTGTGTAGATAGCTACCATGGCATTACAGGTGCACAAGAGTTCTCATCCAGCATTCAAACGCTGGCGCAAACTCGCGCTACGTACCAACGCATCAACAACATCGCGCCTTACGGGCAAGTTTCCATAATCGGGGGCGGATTAAGCGGTGTGGAGATGGCTGCGGAGTTAAGAGAAAGCCGCTCAGATCTGAACATTCGTCTCATCGACCGCGGTCCAAGTCTTCTGTCTGCCTTCCCAAGCAACCTGCAGCAATATGTGCGGGAATGGATGGTAGAACATCACATTGAGCTTCGTCCAAGTGTTTCTTTATGTCGTCTAGATGGTGGAGATTTGTACAACGGGGATGAAATCATTCAAACAGATGCGACAATCTGGACAGCCGGTATTCAGCCGAATCCAATTGTTGAGGCGTTGAACGTACCTAAAGACCGTCAAGGGCGTATTATGTTAAATGAGTATCACCAAATTCCAGATCACAAAGACGTGTACGTTGTCGGCGACTGTGCTTCCCTGCCTTTCTCGCCAAGTGCGCAAGCTGCACAAGCACAAGGCAAGCAGATTGCTGAAGTGATGCAGGCGATTTGGAAAGGTGATACACCGCGGCTTGGTGAAATCAAGCTCAGAGGTACATTAGGTTCACTCGGTAAAAAAGCCGGGTTCGGTATCATGGGTAAACGCACACTAATGACAGGCAAAATTGCCCGTATGCTAAAAAGTGGCGTTCTCTGGAAATCCAAACGCCACTTCGGGTAAGTTCAGGCTCAATCGCTTAGCAGATCGTACATCGCTTCAATCTCTTTGATCTTCGCAAGAATGAGTTCGTGGAGATGATCTGCGTCCTCTGCGGCAATGATTTCGCCGTTCAGAAGCGCATAGGGCTCCATGTAGCACTGCCCGCAATTACCAAGGCAGCCGTATTCTATGACATCATAGTCAGGATTTTGTTCTAGTGCTTTCATGACTTTCTCTGTTCCATTGTGCATGTTGCTGGCGCAAAACTCTATGATTGGTCTCATAATAAAAATTCCACCTTATGTCGATATATTCAAGTTGAAAACCATTTTCATTTAATCATTATTGTAATATAATATTAGAAGAAAGGAGATGAATCAAATGTCTGAAAAAACAAAAGAAGCTGTTTATGATGAAGTCCTTGAAGTTTTAGATAAACTTCGTCCTTTTCTACAACGCGATGGCGGTGACGTGGATCTCGTTGACGTAGAAGATGGTATTGTGAAGCTGAAACTGATGGGTGCTTGTGGAAGCTGCCCGAGTTCAACGATTACGTTGAAAGCTGGTATCGAACGCGCACTTGTTGAAGAAGTTGAAGGTATAACTGAAGTCGTGCAAGTGTTCTAATACGACTATATCATAAGAAAGAGCTTACCTCTATGGTAAGCTCTTTTTGTTAGGCTACTTGCGCTGATTAAGCACCGGCAATGGCTGGATTGGGTCCAGTCCTCCAGATATATCCATGATGTTGCCTGTGATGAAATCAGAGGCTGGCAAGCATAAGAATTCGATGACTCTGGCCACATCCTCGCCAGTCCCTGGTCTTCCCACCGGTGTTTCGCCATCGACCTCCAGCCGGGCCTCCTGCATCGTTCTTTCTTTATTTCTACCTCGAATGTCGCCTGGGCAAATCATATTCACGGTAATCCCGTGGCTGGCCTCTTCTTCAGCCAATGTCTTCGTGAAGGAGACTAGGCCAACCTTCGCTGCCGCGTATACGGCACGATGCGTCCAGCCCCTGGCTTCAGCAGCTTTTCCAAATCCAAAATGAATAATGCGCCCCCACCGTTTCTCCCTCATCATCRGCAAAACCAATTGATCAAGCTCCATAACGCCAAGCAAGTTGCCGCGCATTAAATATTCAATTTCATCAACACCATAATCGGCAAAAAATCGCCGTTCCCGAAAAAAAGGTCCTGCATTATTCACGAGAATATCAATCGGCCCGAGCTGCGACGCTGTTTGATCCACCATGCGTGTAATGTCATCTCGTTTGGCGACATCGCCTTGGACAGCTATACTGCGAACACCAAGATCCTTTAAGTGATGGACAAGCTCAGATGCTTCCCTCTCACTATTCACATAATTGACAGCCACCTGACAGCCTTGTTTAGCCATGGTGATGGCGGTCATTTTGCCGAGTCCTTTCGCACTGCCTGTAATAAGAACCGTTCGGCCTCTTAATTCCATGGTCCTCTTACCCCTTTGCAATACTAACCGTAATATAAGAGAATGCTATAGTTAAGGTTCGGCAAACCATATCAAATCCCTGCTGTAGATCAGCAACATTTGATTTTACATTCTCAACATGAATCCGATCCCCAGGATACGGTTCCTTTTGCATAAGGTCATCCAACATCTCGGCATTAATATAGTGAATCTCCATATTGCGTTGATTGCGCAGTCGATCGAGCGGAGTTTTATAATCCATTTTGAGCGTATACAACTGAACTTCAAGCGCCCCATGTATATTCTTCTCATGCATCCTGCGCAGTACCGTAAAGATAGACGAAAAGACGATAAGCTTCCATCTCTTGCGCGTTCATATCCTCGAGGAACAGTTTATCGATATGCTCAGCGTAACGCTCACAGCAGTATTTGCTCTGCTCAAGCTCGTCCAGGGCATCAATGAACCCTTTACTCCAGATCGCTTGCCGGTGGTACTTCGGGTAGTCTGAAGCCGTGTGGTGACGTTCCTTCGATTCCAGATGCTCGATAAACACTCTTACTGCATTGCCAGCCTCCAGCAGAAGTCCGCTGTCTACCCGTTTGGGCTCATGGAACAATACTCGCAGCATGGGTACACCCCCTTTTATAATAAGCATTATATAGGAACAGCAATAGAAGTAAGTATGGGCATAAATAAAAAGAAATAGCCCTCTCTACAAGCAAGAAGGCTTCTTCTCCCACAAAACCGTTCTGTCATGTTGCCAGAAGCCAGCCCTCTGACGGGCCTTATGCTTTGCGATCATATAGCGTAAGCACGCATAAATAACATAGAAATCCAAACATACAGGATACGATTACCGCATGCACCATGCCAGTCAACAAATAAGCGAGTTCATTCCCCATTGACCAAGTGACAACAGCTCCGCTGATTACTTGCAAGGAAACTAGGATTAGTGCCCATTTGCTGCCAAAGCGCAATTTGTCTGAGCTCTGGTAATAACGTTTGGCTTGTAAATATAGAAACAGAATGCACAGAAACAGCAGTAAAGCCGCTATCCGATGAGTAAAAACAATGCCTGTTGCGCCGCTTAGCTCAGGGATCACTTCTCCGTTGCACAATGRCCAACCTGAACATCCGCCTGAAGATACCGTATGACGGACGAAAGCACCCAAATAAACAACAACATAGCTGTAAATCGCTGTTATCCATACGATCGCCTTAAAGGAACTACGAATGGCTGTATCTCTTTGAAATTGGCCCCAAGGTGTAAACACAAGCGCAAGCAGCAAGGAAAACGCAAACGCAAGCAGGGATAAACCAAAATGAAGCGCCAGTACAAGTGAAGATTGCGGCCAAACAACAGCCAACGCGCCCATTACAGCTTGTACCAACGTCATAACAACAGTTCCAGTGATGAAATATTTCGCATCTTTTCGTTTGACATAACGAAACACTAAAATGAATGTGGCAATCAGGATTAGCGTCACGATACCGACGACCAGTCGATGACTGTATTCGATAAACGATGATATCGTATGCGCCGGGACGAATTTCCCATGACATAGCGGCCACTCGTCTCCGCAGCCTCTGCCTGCGTCAGCCTTTGTAACCAAGGCGCCCATTGCGAGAATGAGAAACATGCCTATGGCGGACAAATTCGCTAGCCTTTTAATCAGTTTTTGCATGATTGCACCTACTTTTACGTCGTGACTTCTGTGGATCTTGCCGTTGGTTCGTTTTCAATTATATCTTTAAAAAGTTGGCAAATCCATTCGCAATTGTTACAAAGCTCCGAAACCACCGATGTTGGGCTAAACTCGTGGCGAAGTTGTGATATTCAGGTGAGAACCGTTAAAAAAACGGCTCTGAGAGGAGCCGTTTCTTTTCCTTCTATTTAAGGGGCAAGAGCGCCTGATACCTCGAGAGCTCGATCAAGGAACTGCTCAATTTCTTCGCGCGTTTTGCGTAATTTGCTGACGAAACGTACAAGCTCTTTGCCATCGCGGAAGGCGATAAAGCTGGGGATACCGAGAATGTTCAGCTGCTCACACAAGTCCGGAACCTCGTCACGATCGAGTTCAACGAAAGTAATCCGCCCCGCATAAGCCTCTTCTAGAGCTGGCATGAATGGATTAATGAAGTGGCAATCTTTGCACCAATTAGCTTTAAATACAGCAACCGTTAATACGGGTTGCGAGATTTGTTCTTGAAAAACTTGTTCATTGGAAATTTTCAACATCATGAGCACCTCACTGCTAGGAATTTATTAACTTATAGCATGCCCCAAAAAGGGTGTCAAGATATACGAATGACATCATCTTCCTTTCTGAACATATTTACATTATAAGTAAAAAGTGATATCATAATTATATCAATAAGATATTCAAATAAATCATAACTCCAACTTGAAAGGGTGTTGCTTACATGAAAGAAAAACAAGCATGGTCCATTAACGGATTTCTTGGCATTTTGTTATTTATTATTGGCGGAGGATTGGGTGTTTTACTCCTAACACAGGAACGTATCTTGCCAGGTATCATTTTAATCATACTTGGCGTCATCTTTGTTTCGACGATTACGGCCGTTCAGCCGAACGAAGCATCCGTTGTTACGTTCTTCGGCAGTTACTTAGGCACGATCCGGAAGAGCGGTCTGTGGCTCATTGTTCCATTTTCAAGTAGAAAGAAAATTTCCCTGCGGGTTCGCAATTTTAACAGCGTCAAGCTGAAAGTCAACGATATCGAGGGTAATCCGATTGAAATTGCCGCCGTCGTCGTGTTCAAAGTGGTCGATACGTACAAAGCTCTGTTTGATGTGGATAGCTATGAGAAGTTCGTCGAAATTCAAAGTGAAACAGCGCTGCGTCATGTAGCTAGTAAGTATCCATACGATCGTTTCGACAGCGAAGGATATTCGCTCCGTGGGAATGCCGATGAAGTAGCCGCTGAGCTGAGCCTTGAGCTTCAACACCGCCTCTCCGTTGCAGGCGTCGAGGTCATGGAGTCTCGCCTCACTCACCTCGCTTACTCCACGGAAATCGCAAGTGCGATGCTTCAGCGTCAGCAAGCATCCGCGATTTTGTCCGCCCGCCAAACGATCGTGGACGGAGCTGTCGGCATGGTTCAGATGGCCATCTCCCGCCTCGAAGCCGAAGGCTTACATCTCGATGAAGAGAGGAAAGCGGCCATGATCAATAATTTGCTAGTAGCCATTGTATCGGACCGCTCAGCAAGTCCGGTTATTAATACCGGCTCGCTTTACTAAACGGGCACCGCTATGGCTCCTAAGAAAAACTTCGCGCTCCGACTCGATCCCAAGCTCTATGAAGCTTTGGAGCGCTGGGCGGAGGATGAGTTCCGGAGCGTCAACAGCCATATTGAGTATTTACTTCGAGAAGCGATGCAGCGTGCGGGGCGATTGCCGAAGGTCCGTCCCTACAGTTCTGACTCGGAGAAAGATGAGCAAGTTGATTCTTGAAGGTGTGCCAGGCAGGCAACCTTACCAATAACAAACCCCTTGACCTTCGTAAGGTCAAGGGGTTTTACTACTTTACAGATAAGCTATTGATCATTATATTGCTTAACTCCAGTCCATCTTTACGTGCAACCTCGCCTTGATAGACGATCTTGCCTGTATCCAAATCAACCACAGCCACACCGGGACTTCTCCTGCCGAAATAATTCATATAAAGCCGGTTATCGTCAAACCGTTTCATTTGAACGTGCAGCTCGTCTTGCATCCAATCTTTCAAATCGATCTTTACGTCGCTCTTCAGCTTCCTTTCCGTCAGATTATAATGAACAACCCGCGATTGATCATAGATGTTCATGGGAGTAAAATACAAATCGTCGCCAAAATAATCAATTCTAAGCTCTCCGGGTTTTCCATTCATGAGCAGGTCACCGACGAGCTCGCTTTGAACAGTTGCCATTTGGCCGTTCCAAATATCGTAGTACAGAAGCTCCCGATTCAAGATATCTTTCTTCGCATCTAATGCGTAGGAGGTCCGATCGAAAAGCAAATAACGGTTCGGCTTCATCACATCATTTGATGAAATAAGTGCAGTCGTTGTCTGCGACGTATTATCCTGAGATACAGCAGTTGCAACCAACTGCTTCCCTTCAATACTTTTCTTATTAAGATCCAAGGTATAAATGACATATTTAGAGTCTTCAGGCTGTGAATATTTGCCGGACTTTTGATAATGATTAATCAACAGCTTCATGCTCTGATCTTTCACATAGACATCCAAAACACTGATGTATTCATTCTTTTCTTTAGGCAGTTTCACCTGAAATGATAGGCTGTTCTTCTCTGCTCTCTCCATCACAGAAATGTCAATAATATCCGACTGGACCTCATCAGTTTTGAATCGAAAGTCATATTGAGCATAGGCAATCCGCTTTTCGTCCACATATAAGGCATTCAGGTTCTTTTTCCCTCTCATAAAAGAGCGATAGTCATGGAATAATTCCTGCAATTCTTCTTGGTAAAAATAAGTTGAATCCAGCCTCTCCCAGAAAGAATCCTTGTCGTTCGGATACTCGCTCCCCGCCAGACGTATGGCAATCGGCTCAGACATCGATTGCCCTCTAATCGTTAAATGAGAAACTTCCTCTACGCGTCCTCCCAATGTTTTGAGATAATAGTCGGGTTTATCGACTTCAGACGCAGTGGCATAATATATACTAATCGTTAAAACAACAAATGGAATAAGGACTACAAGTATCCAATAACGTTTCATTGTCCGGGGCGCCTCCTTAAACGGTTACTTTTTTATGCAACAAATAGGAACTGAACCTTAATGAAAAAGCTGTGACAAGGATGCCCATCACTAGTTC
Organism: Paenibacillus sp. 01T422; assembly: GCF_056398785.1. Lineage (NCBI taxonomy): Bacteria > Bacillati > Bacillota > Bacilli > Caryophanales > Paenibacillaceae > Paenibacillus > Paenibacillus sp. 01T422. The sequence goes on from NZ_JBFTQB010000484.1 coordinate 8,856, forward strand.
CAGCTGAACAACCTCGCTTGGGAAAAAGAAATCCGGGACCCATATTTCTGAGATCATTTCAGGTAGTATGATGAGAAAAGCTGCCGCGCCAGTATAGAGGATACCCGCTGCAATCCCTTTGAAACGAAAACTGCGTTCCAGTAAAACGGCTGTAAACAAAATGATCACACTCACCACACCTGCTCCGTAGTAA
>NZ_JBFTQB010000485.1:0-4838 GCF_056398785.1 Paenibacillus sp. 01T422
GCCCACACCATGGTGTGGGCTGTTTCTTTAACTTCCAAAGTAGGGATTTTGATAGACATAAGGGCTTGAGGGTGCATCTTGAGTGTCTACTGTTTTTGCAACGATTACTAACACATCTTTACCGTCAAGTTGACGTTTCTCTATCGTGCCGAGAGCGACTGCGTACATATCGTTTTTCCATTGTTCCGGGGAGTCAGATTCCACCAGGATCGCCAGTGGTACAGAGTCTGCGACACAGCACCTCATGGAGAATCTCCCCAAGGCAAACTGGTTTTTGCTCATGGTATCAAGTCGATAAACATAACCGCTGATCTGTACCTTTTTACCTACAAATTGATCTTGGTATAAGTCCAATGACGTCAGTGATTCGATATAAAAATCGTCGTTAATCACAATGAGAGGCTCCTTGTACATGTCCACAGCCCGCTTGGCGTAAGGCTTGGTATATTCATTAAACGGAAAAGTCTGTCCTGTATCTAATTGCAGCTTATCATTCGGAATCAAGTTCGGACTTGCGTCGCCATAATTGTTATTGACTAGGATGCCCGAGGGGGTGAAATTTAGTCCTTTTTTGGCTGCCATGTGACTGCCTAATACCGCATTAGGGAAGGAAAAGGCAAGGACAAGCGGAATAATCAAAACCGCATACATAGTGATAACGCCGGGTTTCCATTGATCGTGGCTATGTGCTGAACAGGAACAGGTGGTCATGGCCATTTTATTCTTGGCGCGGATATCTCGAACCGCCAAATAAAGCTGGTGCATCGCGAGCACGTACATGCCAACGGCAAGGCTTTTCACCCAGATATCCATGGTCGGAGCGACATAATAAATTAAAGCATCGGAACGGCTAATCTGTACAATAAAAATAACGAATGCGAGTAAGACTGCGGCTCGAATCGTTCGATGCGCAAACGTGGACCATTTTCGCATAATTATCTTGCCTCCATTCTACAAGTACGGATACAGGTGATCGAATGCGACCGACCCTAACATAACGACTGCAGCTGAAATGAACATTACCGTCACGACGGTTTTGAGTCGGAATACCTTAAGGAGCATCATCGTGCTTTTGATATCGAGCATAGCGCCAAACACGAGAAAGGCGAGTACGGAGCCGAGACTGAATCCTGGAATGAACGTAGCGCCGACAAAAGCGTCCCCCGTGGAGCAAATGGAAAGGATATAGGAGAGCCCCATCATGAACAAATGCGGAGTGAAGTCCCCATCGCTTAATGTAAGAAGCCATTTCTTGCTTACAACCGTTTGGAGCAGAGCAGTAACAGTGGCGCCTAATACTAAAAACTTGCCTACATCAAACATTTCGATGGCGGCATGTTCCAGCGTCTCATGCCATTTATTTTTCAATGTTGCTACTTTTGACTTTTTATTCGGGAGAGGTCGTTTGGGGCTTTTTTTGATCGGAGTAACTTGCTCAATCGTATTGTTCACTGGCGTGCGAAGCGCAGAATCACCTACACCACGGGCAGCCCACAGCCCAATAATAGCCGCAGTGACGAACGCCAGCACCATACGGGCAATCGCCATCTCCGGATGAGCGCGAAATGCCACGAAAGTGGACGTAAACACGACAGGATTAATAATCGGCCCAGCCATCATAAAGACAAGACCGATATATGGCGGCATGCCTTTGCGGATTAATCGGTGTACAACAGGAATAATTCCGCATTCGCAAAGCGGGAAGATGATACCCAGCAAGCATCCAAAAAGGATGCCGGGAATGGTTCTTTTCGGAATCCAGCGCTGCAGCGTCTGATCGCTAATGAAAGTTTGCAGTAGAGCAGAAATCACGACGCCGAGCAGAATAAACGGAAACGACTCTAGTAAAATACCAAGAACCATGGTGCGAAAATCACTTAGAAAACTCATTGAGCCGCCGCCTCCTTAACAAATGACGAGTAAAACAAATAAATAACAACAACAATTAAATCGTGTTTTTAATTTGTTTATCGTGTGTTTTGTTTTAATTCTAGCAGGCGACTATTATTTCTACAACATTAATTTGTTAAGAAATTATTAAGAAGAGGAGAGGGTGGTCAATTCTTCTGCTTCAAAAAAACACCTAACATCAAAAGGATGTCAGGTGTTGCTATTAGTAGCAAAATACTCACGAGTATCTTTGCGGGCTTGAGGGCTTAATACGCGATCAAGCTCTTCATTGAGCCAAGTAAGTGACTTATTACGCAGAACATTGCGCATACTATTTTCAGCCTCAAGCATAGTCAAGTTAATCAGACAGGGAGAAGCTTTGGTGCATGCTGCAAACTCTTCGTCACTATGACATAAATAAGTATTATCTTTGATGTTTTTACATTGAAAAATAGGCGTAACCCCTTCAACAGCTTCAACGACATCCCAAAAGGAAATATCATCAGGAGACTTGGCTAATTTATAACCACCTTTAACTCCGGGGACAGAGCTTACGATACCTGCCTTCGTTAATTTGCTGAAAATCTTCGATAGATAGGTCTCGGAGATACCCTGATAAGTGGAAAGTTCTTTAATCCCAATCGTAGAATCAGGAGGAATATCAATCAAATATACCAAGCAATGCAGTCCATATTCAACGCCAATACTATACTGCATGCGAACACCCGCTTTCAGATAAAAAAAGTTATTATAAATCATCTTAGGTGGATTTAGGACCCTTGTCAAATAGGGGATTTGGTATGTTTCGGTAATGACTAGTGAATGGTTTTTTGGGTTGACAGCCACAAACGAAAGGGATATATTAAAGACAAAGTTAATCGACGATTAATATTGTCGACAATATAACTACTGAGTAGGTTAACAACAAAAACAAAGGAGTTGTCATCCCCATGGAAATCAGATTCGATTATACGAAAGTGCAACCGGAAGCTCTACAAACGTTATTAAAATTAGAAGGGTACGTGAGAAAGAGCGGACTTGACGGTAAACTAGTGGAATTGATAAAAATTCGCGCTTCGCAAATTAATGGCTGCGCTTATTGCCTAGATATGCATACGAAAGATGCGCGTGCGATGGGGGAAACCGAGCAGCGGTTATATCTGATCAGCGCTTGGCGAGAAGCACCGTTTTATACGGAGTCGGAGCGCGCCGCACTAGCGTTAACAGAAGCTGTGACTAGAATTTCGGATGCGGGCGTACCGCAGGATTTGTTCGACCAAGTCCGTAGGCATTTTGACGAGGAGCAATTTGTTGATTTAATTATGGCGATTAATGCCATTAATAGTTGGAACCGAATTGCGATTTCAACGGGTATGGTGCCTGGCGATTATCAGCCTCCTGCACAGAAATAACCCATTTTTGCAGGTCAGGCGAAATCTGCTAAAAGTGCAAAAATGAGCAGCTCCCTTTGGGGGACTGCTCATTTGATTTATTGCTAGACTTCATTATTATTGAAGTTTGGCAGGTAGTTTAAAAGTCCAAAGCAGCGTACCGTTTTCAGGTGTTGTGCTGTCAATTCCGAAATCGTTATCGTTGGTGATAACAAGCGTATCCCCATTGACGAGTGTAACACCTTCAATTTTTTCATAAGGGAATTTGAATTCTACCGCGTCAAGTATCGTTCTTTTTTTAGCAGGCAAAATACCGTTGGTTTTCAAATCTTGAATTGTCATACTCTCAAGGGTTTTACCAGCTGCTTGTACGGTATCATATTTCCCGAGAACATTGGTGGATGTGGACAGATCGATCGCATAAATACGTTTCAGCTGTGCCTTATCCCCAGCAAATTTGTCGCGTTCATCGATTAGCAGCGTATTCTCATTCACAACGACCATATCGGAGATTACGATATCGCCTTGAGCCAGGTCCTTAAACTGTTTAGCATCTTCTAACAAGTAAGTAAACTCTGCTACCGGCTTCAAATCAGTAAGATCGAATTTGATGATACGAACCTGACGTGAATTATCCATGGATTTGTCTGGATTACGAAGCGCATTCTGCATAGCCATGAACATATATTTGCCGTCTGGTGTAATACCAACAGCCTCGGCTCCACGATTTTGGCGCAGCTTGTTATAAACTTCAGGAAGCATTTCACGTGTTGGTACTAATGGCGTTGCCGTCAGAGCGGACCAGCCCTTCGGCACAATACGTTCGATGATCGTACCGTCACGTTTCACGTGGACAATGGATGGACCGTATTCATCTGAAATCCAGAACGTATCATCCTTTTGGTTATAAGCTAATCCTTCAATATCCAGACCGTAAGGATCGTAAGCCAATTCCTTCTCGCCTTTGGCATCGAATGGCACTTCGTCTCTTCCTTTAATATTAGGCAGTCCCGTGATCATCGCAGTTCCTGTTACAGGATCAGTTCCGGAAAGCTTTAATGGAAATTTATCTAAAATGTTGATTTCACCATTGCTTACTGAGATTTTATAGATAGTTGGTGTATAGTTTGGAAGAGGAAACGTACGTACGACTACGCCATTTACTGTCGGTTGGCCGTTCGGACCACGATCTGCCGTCGTGTAAAATACGTTGTCAGGATCGCCAGGAAGGTGGGTTAAGGAAGAGCCTACCCCCATTTTGATACCAGCTGCCAAATCCGGAGCTTTAAGCTCGTATTTATTTGTCAAAGTCGGTTTGTCTGTCAAAGAAACGCTATTGCGGAACTCATCCCAATCCACATATTTCCCCATTGCTTCTCCAAGTGCACGAACAGGCAAATATAAGCTCCCATCCATATTTACTGCCGGAGTGGTCGGAACAACAGCTGTTCCATTGTTGGAATACGTTACTTGCTCGGATGTTTCTCCGCTCTTCGTTGCTGCTGAAGCTGTTCCTGCCACAGCAACTGTAAGTGCAAGAAGCATCGTCGTGTTAGC
>NZ_JBFTQB010000486.1:0-8238 GCF_056398785.1 Paenibacillus sp. 01T422
AACTATTACGGGGCGATGCTCGGCGTGTATTCCTTCGGGATGGGACTCACCGGGTATTTGGCGGGACTGGCGCAGCGCAGACAGCCTAACCTGATCTTTTATAATTTGCTCATTACAGGCGTCGGTCTGCTGTTATTTGAGTTTATCAATTATGGCATTAATCGCTTGTTTAAGCTCATTGACATTGAGTTGAAATTTGCTTTCACCCATTACATGCTCCCAAGTGTACTGTTTAATTTGCTTTTCGCCTTGATTTGCTACGTACCGATTCGCAAGCTGCTTGAAGGAAAGCGGATCGTACCTGCGAATACCGAAGATTAATTTTCMAGGCGGCTAGCAGGAGAATCCACGACAAGAGCCGAAATGTATAGGTTGGGAGGTCGTCATTCAATTATGTCTGTAGCTAAGCACCATGTGATGATAAAAGGGGTCAAAGATGGCCTTGTTTTTTTACTAAACGATGCATGCGATTGGCAAGATTTGCTGAAAGAGCTGCAGCATAAGCTGGAGAAAACCCATCAGCAAATACTGACCGGACCGATTATTCATGTGCACGTTAAATTAGGCAGCAGGGAAGCCACCGAGGAGCAGAAAGAAGAGATCAGATCTGTCATTAAGCAAAAAGGCAATCTGCTGATTCAATCGATCGAAAGTGAGCCCCGCAAGGAAGTTGTTATCGAGCCTGCTGCAAGAATGTCAACACTTAAAGGCATGATTCGTTCAGGGCAAACCCTCCACCATGAGGGGGATTTACTATATTTAGGCGATGTTAATCCAGGCGGAACAATTACCTCTACCGGGAACATTTATATTATGGGCTCGCTTCGCGGGATGGCGCATGCCGGGATTGACGGCGATGACAAAGCGATTATTGCCGCTTCTCATATGCGTCCGACCCAACTGCGGATCGCTGGAATTATTAGCCGTTCTCCGGATGAATGGGGAATTGAAGAGGCTTTTATGGAATTTGCTTATGTGAAAGATGGTAAAATGGAAATCGATAAGCTGCATCAGCTTCATCGGATTTGGCCTGATTCGAATTTGAAATTATAGACTATATACGTTATAGAAAATAGCGCGTGGGGTGAGAACATATGGGAGAGGCAATCGTTGTTACTTCGGGAAAAGGCGGCGTTGGCAAAACAACGACTTCAGCAAATCTTGGAACAGCATTGGCGCTTTTGGGAAAAAAAGTATGCATGGTTGACACCGATATTGGCCTGCGCAATTTGGATGTTGTTATGGGACTCGAGAATCGGATCATATATGACCTTGTGGACGTCGCGGAAGGACRCTGCCGTTTACCGCAAGCCTTAATCAAAGATAAGYGCTTCGATGAGTTGTATCTGTTGCCTGCTGCGCAGACAAAGGACAAGCATGCGGTGTCGCCGGAGCAAGTGAGAGATATCATTCTTGAGCTTAAAAAAGATTTCGAATTCGTCATCATTGACTGCCCGGCAGGCATTGAGCAAGGCTTCAAAAATGCGGTAGCGGGCGCTGACAAAGCAATCGTTGTAACTACCCCGGAGAACGCTGCTGTTCGTGATGCCGACCGTATTATCGGACTGCTGGAGAATGAGAAAATTTCTTCGCCGAAGCTCATCATTAACCGAATTCGTCCAATGATGATGAAAAAAGGCGAGATGCTGGATATTGACGAAATCTGCTCGGTGCTTGCAATTGATCTGCTCGGCATCGTGCCAGATGACGAGCATGTCATTAAGGCGGCTAATGCAGGCGAGCCGACCGTTATGAACCCATCGTCGCGCGCTGCGATTGCTTATCGTAACGTGGCTCGACGGATTCTGGGCGACACGGTGCCTCTCATGCAGCTCGAAGACAAGACTGGCTGGGTAAAACGTATGAAAAAGTTTATCGGAATAGGATGATCGTGCTGTGCTTGCAAAACTGAAAAACATTGATATTCCTATTGTTGTCATTTTGTTCGCCTTCATGGTTATCAGCACGATGACGGTCTACAGTGCGTCCGTAGATCATCCGTCCATTGTCATCTCGATATCCAAAATTATTATTCTCTATGCCGTCGGATTGCTTGCATTTTTAGCCTGCAGCCTTTTTGATTATCGGGTGCTTATTCGAATTGCCCCATTTTTGTACGGTGTAGGCATTGTCTCCTTGATTGCTGTCTATTTTTTCGGGAAAAAAATTCATGGCGCGCGTGGTTGGTTTGAACTTCCGGGAGGCTTAACCTTCCAGCCTGCGGAGCTTGTGAAGCTGATTCTGATCATTTGCGTGACCGCGATTCTGGCCAGACGCGGCGGCGAGCTCCTGCAAATCAAAAACGATCTCATCCCAGTAAGCGCGGCTGTTCTGCTGCCGTTTATTCTCGTTTTGATTCAGCCGGATTTGGGGAATGCGATTATTTTTGTTATTATCCTGCTCGGCATGCTTTGGATCGGCAATATCAAATACACGCATGTTCTAGTGAGCATCGTGATATTAGCTGGGTTAGGGTTCCTGCTCCTCACCCTGTATAAGTCGTTTCACTCAAGTTTGTTTGAGGTGCTCAAAGGGTACGGCTTCAGCCACTGGATGGACCGTATTGACACCTATCTATATCCGCAAGATGTAACAGATGATGACAGCTATCAAGTGAAAAATGCAATTAGAGCAATTGGATCAGGCGGTTTAGAAGGCGAAGGCTTTCTTAAGGGAACTTCTGTCCATAGTAACTTCATTCCTTTTGCTTATTCGGATTCCATCTTTGTTGTGGTGGGGGAAGAATTCGGCTTCAGGGGATCAGCAGTTTTGCTGCTCATCTATTTCTTGCTTATCTACCGCATGATTCTGATCTCCATTCAAAGTACTCAGCTTAGTGGAGCTTATATTGTGGTTGGTGTTGTCTCCATGTTCGTCTTTCAAATTTTTGAAAATGTTGGCATGATGATCGGCATAATGCCTTTAACGGGAATCACCCTTCCATTCGTTAGCTATGGGGGGACCTCGCTCTTGATCAACATGCTATCGCTTGGTCTGGTCATGAGCGTTAAGCTGCATCAAGAACGTGAACCGGAATTGTTTTGACAATGATACGCTCCTGGCCATCGGTCAGGGGCTTTTTTTCTGTCCGTTCGGAGGCGTTTCCCTGCGGATTATCACATAATCTTGTCCTTCTTCTCATAGGCTGTACTATGCGAGATTAGCTAGTACGACGATATGAAGATTGTTTTCCAGAAGGAAAACGTTTGGGAGGGGCTTCCATGGAAGTCAGAGATAAAGTGAAACAACGGCGAATAGAACGACTTCGCCATTTGCGTGAAGCATCCGAGAATGCGAACGTCAACGGGAGCCCGGCAAGAGCAACCAGAATGATGGAACATGCGCCTGTGCCGCCCAGGCAGCAGGAGGTGGAGCTGCCACTTTATGTGGATGCGGACTGGAAACGGCGTATGGAAGATCCTGAATACGCTTGGCAGCAGAAGATATTAATGGACAAGACGTTTAACGGCGGTGGGCCACCTGTTGATGGAGAGCGAGGGCTGTTTGCGCCTCCTTCGCCACGTAAAATAGCGGTCAAGCTGTTGGTTAGTTGTGTCCTCTTTGCCTCCCTGTACGGCATGTTTCAGATCAACCAGCCATGGGCGAATAAAGGCAAACAGTTCGTTGCCGCATCGTTAACGCAGTCTTATGATTTCAACGCGTTATCAGCTTGGTATACGAATCAATTTGGAGGTTCGCCTTCCTTTATCCCAAGTTTTAATCGCGTAGGGGACGAAGCCTTAAAGGTAAGTACTTCAAAGCGATCCCTGTATGCGCCTGTAAAAGGAAGTATCATTAAGCCCTTTGACGGGACCAATCAACTTGGCGTCACGCTTAATACAGCGGAGTATGCCCCTGTTTATGCGCTAGACACGGGACAAGTCGTTTTCTCAGGGGTTTCGGCTGAAACGGGTACAACGGTTATCATACATCACCCAGGAGGAATGCAGTCCCTATATGGGGGGTTAAGCGAGCTTAGTGTTGAAGTGGGAGATTGGATGAAGGTGGGTGAACCCATCGGCAAAGCCTCCAAGAAAGATCCGGCCAAAGGCACGCTTTATGTTGCGTTTACGAGAGACGGCCGCCCTGTCAATCCAACGGATGTGATCTCCTTTGATTAAATTGGCTGGAACGAGATATCGGTTTCACCCTTTATTCACGCTTGTTTTATTAGGCTCGGCCCTTACGGGCTATTTTCTTGAGGCTATTACCCTATTCGGAATCGTACTGGTTCATGAACTCGGTCACCTAGCGGCTGCCAATGGCTTCGGCTGGCGGGTGCGGGAGGTCCAGTTGCTTCCCTTCGGCGGTGTGCTTGTTGTTGATGAGCTAGGAAGTGTACCGACCTGGGAAGAGCTCGTAGTTGCTTTAGCCGGTCCGCTGCAGCATGTATGGCTGATTATGCTGGCGCTTCTTATGAAGTGGCTGGAGGTTGGGACAGCGGGCTGGTGGGATTATTTTATCGAGGCTAACATCATGATCTGCCTGTTCAATCTTCTTCCTGTCATGCCGCTGGATGGCGGTAAAGTGATGCAATCTTTATTAGGGTATTTACTGTCGTACCATAACACGATTTTATATTCGGTTTGGATATCCATGTTCTTAAGTCTTGGCATTATTATTATGGCTATTGTACAGCTGATTAGTGGGCAGCTTCCGCTGAATATATTAGTGATCGGTATCTTCCTGCTAGTGTCAAATTGGTATGCGTACCGGCAGCTGCCGTATCACTTTTTTCGCTTTCTGATTGGCCGCGAGAGCCGGGTCAGCCTGCTGCTGAGTCGCGGCACTTTGGCGCAGCCAATCGTCATCACGAGGCATCGGACAATGGCTCACTGCGCACCGGAGCTTACACAAGCGGCATTGCTGGAAGAAGGTCGTCTTGTTGAGTATGATTCGCAGTATCCGCTTGATTCCCAAAGAGCAGGCAGCATCTACATGGGTCGCATCGTCAACGTACTTCCCGGCATGCAGGCGGCATTTGTCGATATTGGACTTGCGAAAAATGCCTTTCTTTATATAGACGATCTCCTCCCTGTCCATTTGGACAAGCAACCTAAGATTAAACCTTCGATAACGGAGCTTGCTGAAGTAGGCCAGCTACTTATGGTACAAGTGTCCAAAGATCCGCAAGGCACCAAAGGTGCAAGAGTAACGACACATGTTTCTATTCCTGGACGCTGGATTGTGTACATGCCAGGTGCCGATTACATTGCAATCTCCCGCAAAATTGACCTAGAAGCCGAAAGACAGCGACTCAAGCAGCTGGCAGAAGGAAATCTGCTCCCTGGCGAAGGTGTTATCCTGCGTACGGGCTCGCTGGGTCAAAGCGAAGAAGCGATCCGTGACGATTTGCAAAATTTGCGGGAATTGTGGCAGATGATTCAATCCAAAGCACAGGGAGCAGAGGCTCCCGCGCAGCTTTATCAAGATCTTGATCTCTTGCCCCGATTAGCCCGAGATGTTATTACTTCAGAAGTGAACGAAGTTTGGCTCAATGATTCCAAAGTGTTCGAAGAGATGAGACAACTGCTTCGCAAGCAGCACCCGAGCTGGCGGGGGCGAATCGCCTACTACGACCGGAAGACTCCGCTGTTCGATCATTTTGGCGTAACGGAAGAGTTGAATGTAAGTTTTAGAAGGAAGATTTGGCTGCCAAGCGGTGGGTACTTGATCATTGATCAGACGGAAGCACTGACCGTTATTGATGTGAACACAGGCAGATATACCGGATCGATTAATTTGGAGCAGACAGTCACTGATATTAATCGTGAAGCAGCTAGTGAGATTCCAAGGCTTTTGCGCCTTCGGAATATTAGAGGCATTATTATCGTTGATTTTATTGATATGATTTCGGAAGTAAACCGCGCGGCGGTTATGGAGAACATTACGCAGGCTGTGCGCAAGGATCGTTCCAAAACGATAATCGTTGGTTGGACGAAGTTAGGCTTGCTGGAAATGACGCGAAAACGCAAATAAAACATTGCATACCAAAATGTTTCTGTGATATAATAATCGGAGTGTGTTGTTTAGGCATGCTGTAACCGCGCGAAACGGGTTGAAGTACGGTGTTGGATATTCATCCAGGCCGTCACCTGGACAAGGCGAGTCTGAGACATGAGGAGGTCATGAAAATGTACGCAATTATTGAAACTGGTGGTAAACAGTACAAAGTTCAAGAGGGCGATGTTCTTTACATCGAGAAATTGAACGCAGCTGAAGGTGAAGTTGTATCTTTTGATCGTGTGCTTATGGTATCCAAAGAGAGCGGTGTAGTTGTAGGTGCTCCATTGGTATCCGGTGCTGCAGTTTCCGCGAAAGTGGAGAAACACGGCAAAGGCGCGAAAGTTATCGTGTATAAGTACAAACCGAAAAAGAACTACCACAAAAAGCAAGGTCATCGTCAACCATACACAAGAGTTGTAGTTGAGAAAATCCAAGCGTAAGAGGCGAGCTTATGATCTACGTGACCATAAAGCGTCTAGTACCGGATTCACCTCAAATTGTATCCTTTGTAGTGGAAGGCCATGCTGAATTTGACGTACCAGGCAAAGACTTAGTCTGTGCTGCAGTATCGGCGGTTACGTTCGGTACATATAATTCGATTGAATCCTTAACGGGAGTCATTCCTATTCACGAGATGGAACGAGGCTTTATGGATATTACGATACCAGATAGCGCTCGGGCTATACCGGAGAAATGGAACCAGATCCAAGTGATTCTGGAATCGATGGTCGTCATGCTACAAACCATTGCAGACAATTACGGTGACTATATAACGATTGAAACAATCTATAACAAAGGAGGATAACATCATGTTGAAATTGGATCTCCAGTTTTTCGCTTCCAAGAAGGGTGTAGGTTCCACAAAGAACGGACGTGACTCCCACTCTAAGCGCCTTGGCGCTAAGCGTGCAGACGGTCAAACCGTTACTGCAGGAAGCATTCTCTATCGCCAACGCGGTACGAAAATTCACCCAGGAACGAACGTAGGTATTGGTTCGGATGATACACTTTTCGCTTTGGTACAAGGCGTTGTGAAATTCGAGCGTTTTGGCCGCGATCGCAAAAAAGTGAGTGTATACCCAGTTGATGTAGCTCCTGTGGCTGCAGCTCTAGAAGCGTAATGAGAATCCCTGGCGAGCGATAAGCCCGTCGGGGATTTTTTCCTAATATGAAGCAAACCTCTAAACACGGTCACTCATTGTGGGATGGCCAAGGGCAGAGGTTTTCTCATTTGTTTGGTGACGTTTGCAAGATGGCCATGCTATACTGGATAAACGGTTACAGAGCAGGGAGAACGGAGCGGACGAGGAATGAAACGAGTGAGCAGCGCACAGGTTTATTTATTGGCACTTGTGCTCATTGGATTAACGGGAATGTTATTTGTAGAACCCTGGATTGTCAGGGTGGCATTACTCCTAATCATCGTCATTTGCGGTTACACGGCTTTTAAATTGCAAGAAAGCAGCGTCCAAGAGAAACGGAAACAAGAGCTTCAGGAGCAAGAAGAGCTTGCTCAGAGAAATTTGATACAAGTCATTAACAGATTGCGTCATGATTGGATGAACGATACCCAGATTCTATTTGGTTATATTCAGTTGAAGAAGTTTGATAATTTACAGCCTTATATGGAAAAAATAAAAATGACAATGCAGCAGGAAAGTAATCTCTCCAAGCTGGGTATCCCCTCTTTAATTGCTTACTTGCTGTTGTTCCGAGTGCAGTCAAAGTCCTTGGAGCTCGAGGTTGCCTTAGACGAAGAGATCAATCTGGGACAGCTTCCATTGCGAAGCGGACTGATTGAAAGATTAGTAAGGCAAACAGTTGAATGCGTGCAAGCGCATGCGGCAACAGGTGACGATGAGAGTGGCAAACTAAGCTTGGAATTTGAGCTTCAAGAGGATGGCTTACTGCTTGATTTCGTATATCAAGGTCCCTATGATGAGGATCAGCTAGAAAACGCAATGAAGGAAATGTTGCGCTCCCATGCACATTCTTCTTCACTTGAGAATAGTGATTGGCAAGAGGAAGAAGCGGTTATTACAGTACGACTGCCGTTTCTTACATAATAGAGGGATTTTGGACTTTATAGACCAAAGTTTCATCTTAGTTGAGGTGTAGAAATGTTTGTAGATAAAGCGAAGGTTTTTGTAAAAGGCGGCGACGGCGGCGATGGTTTAGTTGCCTTCCGACGTGAGAAATATGTACCGGAAGGTGGCCCGGCCGGTGGTGACG
>NZ_JBFTQB010000487.1:0-4809 GCF_056398785.1 Paenibacillus sp. 01T422
TTCTTATTCAAAAGCGTTTAAAGTGATTGCAGTGCCGAGCGCTCCGACGAATGTAACGGCGAACGCAGGGAACGGAGTAGCAACAGTTAGCTTCGACGCCCCAGCGAGTAATGGAGGAAATGCGATCACAGGCTATACGGTCACGTCCAGTCCGGGAGGATTCACAGGAACTTCTGCATCCGTGAGTCCAATCACAGTGACGGGACTGACGAATGGAACAGCGTATACGTTCACGGTAGTCGCGAAGAATGGTGCAGGCGATTCCGCRTCATCGGAGGCGTCATCGAGCGTTACACCGACTGCGCCGATTGTTGTCGTGCCAGATGCTCCAACGAATGTAACAGCGATTTCAGGTGATGGAGAAGCGACGGTTAGCTTTGACGCCCCAGCGAGTGATGGAGGAAGTGCGATCACGCAATATACGGTCACGTCCAGTCCGGGAGGATTTACAGGAACCTCTGAAACCGCGGGTTCGATCACAATCACGGGACTGACGAATGGAACGGCGTATACGTTCACGGTAGTCGCGAGGAATATTATAGGCGACTCCGCTGCATCGGCGAGTGAGACGCCCGTTGTGCCGAGCGGTGCGCCGAGCTCCCCAAGGAATGTAAGGGTGAGTGCAGGGAATGGAGAAGCGACAGTCAGCTTTGACGCCCCAGTCAGTGATGGCGGTAGTAAGATCTTCTACTATAAAGTCGCATCCGATCCGGGAAGATTCATAGGAACTTCTATGACCGCGAGTCCGATCACAGTGACAGGACTGACGAATGGAACTTCATATACATTCGTAGTATACGTGGAGAATTATGCAGGCTTTTCGGCAATATCGGAGGCGTCATCGAGTGTTACACCGACTGTTACACCGACTGCACCGATTGTTGTGCCGATTGCACCAGGCACGCCAACGCATGTAACGGCGACCGCAGGTAATGGAACGGCAACGGTTAGCTTCAACGCCCCGGCGAATGATGGCGGGAGTGCGATTACGCTTTACACGGTTACGTCCAGTCCAGGGGGATTCACGAAAACTTCTGTAACCGCAAGTCCCGTTACGTTTACGGGACTGACGAATGGAACAGCGTATACGTTCAAGGTAGTCGCGAAGAATGGTATAGGCGATTCGGCGGCATCGGAGGCGTCAGCGAGTGTTACACCGACTGCGGCGATTGTTGTGCCGAGTGCACCAGGCACGCCAACGAATGTAACGGCGACCGCAGGTAACGGAACGGCAACGGTTAGCTTCGACGCCCCAGCGAGTGATGGCGGAAGTGCAATTACGGGCTATACGGTTACGTCCAGTCCGGGAGGATTCACGGGAACTTCTGCAACCGCGAGTCCGATCACAGTCAGGGGACTGACGAATGGAACGGCGTATACGTTCACAGTAGTTGCGACGAATGGTGTAGGCGACTCCGCGGCATCATTGGCATCAGTGAGTGTGACGCCGATTAGTGTGCCAGGTGTGCCAGGAGCGCCAACGAATGTAACAGCGACCGCAGGGAATGGAGCAGCGACCGTCAGCTTTGACGCACCGGTCAGTGATGGCGGTAGTGCGATCATGCTGTATACAGCCAAGTCAAGTCCGGGAGGATTTACAGGAACCTCTGCAACTGCGAGTCCGATTACAGTCACGGGACTGACGTATGGCACGGCATATACGTTCACGGTAATTGCCACAAATGTAGTAGGCGACTCCGCGGCATCGGTGGCATCGGCGAGTGTGACACCCGTTGCGCCGATCGGTGTCGGTGTGCCGAGCGCTCCGAGGAATGTAACGGCGAGCGCAGGTAATGGCAAGGCAACGGTTAGCTTCGACGCACCGTTGAACGATGGTGGTAGTGCAATCACGGGGTATACGGTCACGTCCAATCCGGGAGGATTCACAGGAACCTCAGCAACCGCGAGTTCGATCACAGTCACGGGACTGACGAACGGCACGGAATATACGTTCACGGTAGTTGCGAAGAATGGGGTCGGATCAAGCGCAGCGTCCGCTCCGTCCAAGGCTGTTATGCCAAGAGGCAGTGGAGGTAGCGGCGGGTCGGGCGGTTCTGGTGGAAGCGGTGGAAATGGCGGAAGCTCCAACATTGACCCGATTCGCTCAACAAACGGGAATCTTACGCTTCCGTTAGGAAAACTTGGCGAGATGAGCTTGGATGGCAAGATCCTCATTACTGTTCCAGCTAATGCTTCAGACAAAGAATTGAAGATAACGATAGAAGAATTAAGTGAGATTCCTGGCCTGCTGGCGAATCATGAGGTGCTGGCAAGCTCTATATTCGAGATTCTAAAGAATTACTCGGGCAATTTTAGTAAACCGGTGACATTGACTTTTACCTTTGACCCGACCAAGGTAAAGGATAATCAAACAATAGCCTTGTTCTATTATGATGAAGGAAAGAAGGCTTGGGTAGAAGTTCCTGGAGGCAAGATCGACGGGAACCAGATCCGCGTAGAGGTTAACCATTTTACGAAGTTCGCGGTGTTTGTAGTGGATAAAAAGTCGGGCTTGCCCATCGTAGCGACTGAGTCCACGGAAGTTAACTTTAGCGACATCGCCGGTCATTGGGCGGAAGAGACAATCAAACAAGCGGTGCGGCAGGGAATCGTTAATGGCTACACGGATGGCAGCTTTAAACCGGACGCAACGATTACGCGTGCAGAATTCGTTACGATGCTAATGAATGCATGGAAGCCTTCAAATGGAAACACAACGTTAAGCTTCACCGATACGAATGAGATTCCTACTTGGGCGAAGAAAGCGATCACTCAAGCTGTAGAATCCGGCATCTTGTCAGGCTACACAGATGGTAGCTTCCGCCCGGACGGGAACATTGCGCGGATGGAAATGGCGATGATGATTGCTAAGGCGTATGGCGCGAAGATCCCAACGGATGTCGCGACTGGCTTCTCCGATGAAAGCGAGATTCCAGAGTGGGCCAAGGGAGCGGTGTTCATGATTAAACAGATAGGCATCGTCAAAGGACGCGACGGTAACCAGTTCGCACCTAAAGAAACGGTAACACGTGCCGAAGCTGTGACGGTGATCATGAACCTGCTTCATGTGAAGAAAATCGAATAGGATTCGAGATATGGAGACCTCTAGGCATAGGGGTCTTCTTTATTTTGGCTTTTTAGATGATACGGTGATGGTTAACCGCTCTGCAAACTCTAACGTTCGGCATGGGTGAAGATCAAGGAAGTGATTGAGTTGTCAGACGTTTTTATTTCTAGGAAGTATCCAAGACACAGCACTCAACACATGTGGAGTGTTGCTCACTGTTGGTCAGGAAAATCCAATGAGGTTCAAATGTAATCACTTTTCCTGTATCAACAACACAATCAATCATCTTCTTCAGTATAACCATTGGGTTCGGTACATGAAGTAAAAAGGCATGGCATATTGCAATATCGTACTTTCTTTCCAAAGCAATCTCCTGAATGTCGAGGAAGCCTTGTGCTTTGGATAGATCGATGGAGTCAAAAAGAAAATTTCTGAAACGGAGCTGGCTCAGAGGTTGTCACCTAGAAGTAAAAAAAGCTCATGGACTGAATTAAATAAAGAACGTGTCCGCCACCTCGAAAAGTTGGGGTTAATTAGAGACGAAGGAAGAAGGGTTCTTCCTATTATGGATCGCTGGAATCGTTCTGGAGAGCAGTAATTTTGTTCGGCAGATACAGCGCATTGTATAAATTTTCCATGGCAAAATCTTTAATCTAATTAATCCCAAGTGGTAAGTCCTTCATCACTTTGGAAGAATTAGCTGTTCCCTTTTCTAATAATATAATTGAACACTTGAAGCTCAATGATAAACAAACCACTTCCCAATCGAGTATTATGCTTAATGCTTGTCGGCAATTCATAGCTGAAGATATTACCCATGAGCAACTGATCCAGCAAACTGTAAAATATGGATTTGTAAATGTGCTGGATGCATTTCATGTAGTGAACCAGGGGGATATCCTTGTTAAATTTTTCGAAAATGACAGGAAGGCAAAGCAAAAGGGTATTGTCATAACAGATGACTTGTTCAAATTACAGGAAACCAATTCTTTGGGAAGCTGACCGAGATTGAACCCGATGGATCAGAGGGAATCCCTCGAATTTACTATCTGCACGAGTTGGAGAGCTTCGTAATAATTAATAAAGTCGTGGATGAGCTAAAGATTTCTTCCCGCGCAATGGACAAGCGTGTGCTGTTAAATCTAATCGCAGATATGTTGGAGAAGAAGAAATCCGGAGATTATCGAGTTATTGATGAGGTAGAGCTCTTGGCTCTGCAAGAGGGGTTAGCTAACCATAAACTGGCTTCGGTTCAGCATGTGAAACTCCAACGTCCAGTGCCTGATATCGGCACAAAAGTACTGCTATTTGACCCTAGATATAAGCTGCAAAGTGAAATGAGCCCTAATATAGTCTAGTCGAAGAAGATGAGAATAAGAATGAAACGGGAAAACCGAAAAAGGTAGATATCGATAAAATGCACGCTTATCGAGATTCAATTCGCGATGGAATGAATAATCCAGTCCATTCAATACGTGGCAATCCTTTATCCAGGAAAAACTGTCAATTACACGGCTGGATTAACTGCAGTTAGGGCATATCCAAATGAAGACGAGAAATTAGGGATGACTTTAATTGAAGTATTGAAAATGGAGATTAATCATTGTATAAGTTCTGGAATTTCGCAGGGCTGATGAAGAAATATAAACTGTTATATGGCAATTTTAACTTATGACTAAGACATTCTTAGGAGGATTGGCTAATGGAGTTTTTCTCAAAAATATGGAATTTAGTAGATACAA
>NZ_JBFTQB010000488.1:0-4800 GCF_056398785.1 Paenibacillus sp. 01T422
GTTCAAACGTCAAATACATCAAGCTCGTTTACAAACCTTGTGACGGTTACTGTCAAAACAAAACAAGAAGAAAAAACGCTTGCTGGAACGTTACTTTCCGGTTACGGCGAACGTATCGTACGTATCGATCAATACCCAGTTGACTTCTCTGCCGAAGGGAACCTGCTGCTTATCTCCCATAATGATAAACCAGGTATCATCGGTCGCGTAGGAACACTGCTAGGAAGCAACAACGTGAACATTGCAACGATGCAAGTAGGTCGTAAAGTGATCGGTGGATCCGCCATCATGGTTCTGACAATCGACAAATCAGCTCCTGCTGAAGTGTTGGCTGAACTGTCGACACAAGCCGAAATCGTGAATGTTCGTGCGCTTACGGTTTAAACTTCTCACTAATAGGTACAAAGTGTTTCACGAACAACAAGATTTTGTCTGAATATTCTACAAAATGAAAGGCGTTTGCTGTGAGTTTTCACAGCAAACGCCTTTTTTGTGTCGAATTTGTGACATTATTTGGGTTCGCAAGGCAGTAATATCGTGAATGTTGTTCCTTGCCCCAGCACACTTTGGGCAGTGACAATTCCGAAATGCGATTCTACAATATTTCTCACGATGGATAGACCCAAACCCGTGCCTCCCGATGAACCACGTGTACGGGCTTTATCGGCTTTGTAGAACCGTTCAAAGATGAACGGCAGGTCATTGGCAGGTATCCCCTGCCCTTCGTCGGAGACCTCAATGCGAATCGCTGGCTTATTCTTATACGTGGCCGGCTCCGCTTTCATGGCAATACTGGCCCCTGAGGCCGTATGCCGGAAAGCATTATCAAGCAGGTTCGTCAGCACCTGCTCCAGCCGATCCTCATCCCCTCGTTCGAGGATGAGAGGCTTATCAGGCAGCGCCACGCTTAGCGCGATGCCGCGCTCTTTGGCCAGCACCGAAAATTTGCGGTGCATACGCTTGATCAGGGAGTCGACTTCGACCTCCCTGAAGGCCAGCTCGAGATGGCCGGCTTCCATCCGCGCCAGATCGAGCAGGTCACGGACGAGGCGCCCCATGCGGAGCGACTCGTCGTGGATGACCTGCACAAGCTCCACGCGCTCCTCCGGCGTGGAGGGAATGTCATCCAGCAGGGCTTCGCTATAGCCCTGCAGCATCGAGATCGGCGTACGAAGCTCATGCGAGACGTTCGCCACAAAATCTTTGCGCAGCTTGTCGAGGAGCTCTTCCTCCGTAACATTACGGAGAACTGCTACCGCGCCGCGCACCTCTTCGCTTTGTTCGCTCATGTATAATGGCGTCATGGCAACAGACCACACGCCGTTCTGCACATGCAGCTTGGTCGCGGCTTCCGATGATTCGTCCACAACCGCTTCAAAAAGTGGTATCAGCGGAACGGGAATCGGAACCAAGAACGGATTGCTATAGCTCGTTAATCCCCAATCACCGAGCGCTGTATCCGGCTTCCGGTAGCGCTTGGTCTCCTCATCATCCTCCGACCATTCAATGGTGCTCCACTCCTGCACGATTTTCTCGCCTTGTGGATTGGTGAGCATAACAGATCCATTCGCATCCAATGTGATTACCGCATCAGTCATACTGTGCAAGATACTTGATAAGTGCTCTTTCTCTTGGGAAAGTTCTCGGATGCTTTCCTGCATTTTCTCCCCCATATGGTTAAATGTCTTAGCCAATTCGCCGATTTCATCCTTGGAAATAATAGGTACTCTTGTCCCGTATTCTCCCTTAGTGATGAAATCTGCAGCTTTTTTCAACTGCTGAAGCGGTCTTGTTATTTTCGCAAATAGGAAGAAGGCAAAAAATGTTGTCATCAGAAAACCAACAATGGACACATAAATAAATAGTCTTAGCATGTAAGACTGTGTCGCTTCGAGCGACTGCAGGGATTGATAAATAATGGTCGCACCCGCAATGCTGCCCTGCAAATTTTTCAACGGAACAGCCACAACCAGATACTCTTCGCCAGCTTTTAAACGACCAATTTTGGACTTATTAATCGATTTATCGATGGTTTCACCGGCAAATACACGTTGCAGTTCAGCCTCTGTATACAGGTCCGTAGAATGGAAACCACCTAATGTACTTCCAAGTGTAGATGGCAAAGCCATTTCCTTCATTTCTCTAGAAATAACCAGCAGTTTCGCATCCTGAAAACCTAAAAGTTCGTTGCTTAACTGATAAAACTGTTCATTATACATATGATGAGAGGCTTCTTCTGAAAAATTGCGAGCCAGCTTCTCAATATTAGCGGTTTGATCCTTGGCTTGGGAGAAATAATTTTCCATATAATTGACAAGAAAAAGACCTAGTATGAGCAGTACTACCCCAACTAGGCCAATGATTGTCAACCAAAGCTTACCTACGACGCTTCTGAATATAAACACGTTATTTAGGCACCTCTAGCTTATAGCCTACTCCCCACACGGTCGTAATCATCGCAGCAGCATCCGGGGAAACTTTGTTTAATTTTTCACGGAGTCTTTTGACATGGGTATCGACAGTCCGCAAATCGCCAAAGAACTCATAGTTCCAAACATCCTTCAACAGCTCTTCGCGCGAGAAGACTTTATCCGGTGACACAGCCAAGTAATGCAGCAATTCGTATTCTTTTGGCGTCAATGCCACTTCCTGGCCGCCAGCCGTTACGCGATGGGCATCATGTTCAATGATCAAGTTTGGAAACACAATATTGTTGCTCGAGCTTGCATCCTTAGACAGATAGGCTGTAGCTGATGAGCGGCGTAAAATCGCTTTAACCCGGTAAATAACTTCGCGTGGAGAGAACGGCTTCACCACATAGTCATCTGCCCCAACTTCAAATCCGCTGACACGGTTCGTTTCCTCACCCTTGGCTGTCAGCATAATGACTGGTGTAGACTTCACTTGGCGAAGTCGCGCACACACTTCAATTCCGTCAATTCCAGGCAGCATGACATCAAGCAGCACTAGGTCATAGTCCGTTTCAGTCGCCATGCGAAGGGCGTTCTCCCCGTCCTCTGCTTCTTCAATGATATAGCCTTCTTTCTCTAAATACATACGGAGCAATCTCCGAATTCGTTCTTCATCATCCACAACGAGTATGCTAGCTTTCATTTCCATGGAGCTTCACATCCTTATCTAAATTAAGTTCGATTTGTTTTATACACCTGCATAGGAGTGCAGCCCTGCGATAACAAGGTTTACCCCAACTAACGTAAACATAACCACGATAAAGCCGATAACGGTTAACCAAGCTGATTTCTTGCCTTGCCAGCCTTTGGATAAGCGAAGATGTAAAAATACGGCGTAGAATAACCAAGTAATTAGTGCCCATACTTCTTTGGGATCCCAGCCCCAGAAGCGTCCCCACGCTTCCTGAGCCCAAATCATCGCAAATATCAGTGCTCCTAATGTAAAAATCGGATAGCCGATTGCAATAGCGCGATAGCTGATTTCATCGAGATCCTCAGGATCCATGCCTTTGACGATTGGGCCAATAGCGGCTCCTAACGGCTTGCGGGCAACCAGTCGAGCTAGCCAATAAAGCACAAGACCTCCTAGAATGGACCAAATCACGGTGTTCAATTTACGCCCGGCACTCGCGCCTTCCATCCAAGACGGTGCTGTCAATAGCGGTTTCGTCATGCCTAAGAACGGCTTCATTTCCACAACCTTCATATTATAAGGCTTCACGATTGGAGGCAGTACGTAAGTCTCATTTTGAATGCTTGTTTGCTGTTGTCCTTGTGCATCCATAACGGTAACCTCTTTGGAGAATTCGGCTTTATAGCCTGAACCGTTAAATGTAAAAATAGAAGCAATAAAGGCGATTAGCATTAAGATGAAAAAGAGTGTCAGCTCTACGCCTCTTTGTTCACGCTTCTCTTTTTGGCTGGTGCCTTTAAAATCCACAGCACGCAGTAAATACATAAGTCCGCCAGCGAACCCGACGCCGAAAAATGCTTCACCGGTTGCAGCTGTCGTTACATGGATTTTCAGCCAGTAACTTTGCAGGGCCGGAATCAGAGGCTGAACCTCGCTCKGAAAGACAGAGGCATAAGCAATGATAATAAAGCCGATTGGCAATGCAAACACACCAAGTACAGGCGTGCGATAAATGAGATACACGATCAAGAAAGCAAACATGATCATCATCCCAAGAAAGGTCATGAATTCATACATATTCGAAGTCGGAATGTGATTCCCTTCCGCCCATCTTGTGAAGAAGAACGTCACTTGGCAGGCAAATCCGACAACAGAGGTCAGGAAGGCTACGAACCCCCATTGCTTCTGATGCTGCTCCGGATCACGATTACTCCACTTTCTACCGGTAATCGAGAGGACGAAAAGCAAAAATGCTGCCAGGTATACGAAAAACGCTATAAGTAAAAAGGTGCTGCTGACTGAATTGACATTCACCCCTGGTTCCCTCCATTGTCTAATGATTTCGGCAGTACTTCCATGTTATTTTTCTTTAAGGCTGCTGCAACCTCATTACGTAAGCCGAACCAGTTCTTGTTCGTATGTCCGCCGAGCGTAAGCTTACCTTCGTCGATGCGAATCCAGATACGGCGATGCTGCCAGTAGAAGCCCATTATGACCCCAATCATGAATATCGCAGCCCCTACCCAGATATAAGGCATAGCTTTGTCCACACGAATGTTCAGGTAAGTGGTATAGTTGGCAAATTGTACGCCTTCCATAGTTCCGACGGCAATCTTCAATTTCTGGCTGATCGCTCCATTAATCGTGTCTTGGGAGAACGCTTCTTTGTCAATTTGTCTTGGGAAATACAAGTAC
>NZ_JBFTQB010000489.1:0-5658 GCF_056398785.1 Paenibacillus sp. 01T422
ATTGTTAATCCATACTTTCTTCAAGAAATGAACAAGCGCTTGGACGAAGTGAAACTCGACATCGTAACCGATATCGGACAACTGCACCAGAAGCTCAGTAAGACCAAGTGGAGCTTGTTCCCGCTTTACATGATAACCGAACGAGTAGACCGCGTTCTGAAGAACGTCCAGGATGGAAAAGTGGTGATCCTGTTAGAGGGAAACCCGTTTGCTTTAATGGCACCGGCTGTCTTTTTTGATTTCTTGGTTACGATGGACGATTTGAACGGACTATCGCTTGTGACCAAATTCATGTCCTCCCTGCGCTATATAGCTTTAGCCATAACCACGCTGCTGCCGTCTTTCTACGTCCTGGTAGTTCAATACGCCCCGGAGATTCTTCGGTTTCAGTTTGCTCTCCACCTTGTGGGGAGCCGATCGATGGTCCCGTATCCGGCCATTATTGAAGTAATGTTTATGATGCTGATGGGGGAGTTTCTGGTAGAAGCATCCATCCGGCTGCCTAAAACAATCGGGCAGACCGCCACCACCGTGGGTGGCTTGATACTCGGTGAGGCCGTATCCAAAGCTGGTTTTGCGTCGGATATTATGATTATCATAACAGCCGCCGTGTCCATTTCTAGTTTTGTCATCCCGGTTAACCTGATGGCATTCGCGGTCCGGGTTTTACGGTATCCGCTAGTGCTGTTAACCGCGCTTTTCGGGCTTGTTGGATTGATTGTTGGGGTACTTGGGTTAATTGTTTATCTCGCCTCGCTCCGAAGTTTAGGACAACCCTATTTCCGAATGTTCTACCGAGATAAAATCCATGAAAGACAAGGTGGATGACCTTGCTATCTAGACGCTATTTGTACTATCTTCTTCTCGGTCCGCAGTTTCTGCACTTCTCGAGCTTTGTAACAACAGTACTGATCGCTGATCGGTTCCATGGAGCCCCTGCCGCGCTTATTATCGGAGCAGTCATCGGGATATTACTGGTATTTAATTGTTTCAGAATATGCTCTGGGCTTGCTTTGGGGATTTATGTTTGCCAAGTTGATCATCCTTAGTCAGGTGCTTTCCGACTCTCAGTATGTGATAACAGGTTTAATCGTCGTGCTCGTTTTATATGCTGTCCGACAGGAGTCGGTTACGATTCTATTTGTCTTGGAAATCTTATTTTTGCTGATCCTTACGTTCTCAACTACTATTTTTGTTAAAACGATTAGTGATAACCAATTGTCCTGGGATGCGATAGGTCATGCGGTTACCTATGTGCGGACGCTACCGACCTGGGGGGGGATTTCGGCCGCCGCTGTCCTGTTTTCTGGGTTTACCTCCTTAACGTGGTATCAAAAAGACATCGGTTGGAAGGCGTCTAATGGTCGATTCAGATTCACGCGTATTCTACTAATAACCACGGTTTCGGGCGTGTTCATGCTCCTGGTGGGTTATTTCGTTCCTATCGGATTTTTTGGCATGGAGGCATTGGAGCATTTGAATTTCATTTGGTTCTCGGTAGTGGATTCGGTTAGGATGGAGTGGTTCGTGGTTGAAAGAACTGTCTATTTGTACTTGGTCCTACTCATGATATTTACGTTTTTCGGTGTTATCAGCAGTTGGCATATTGCGTTCGAATTCGCAAAATCCATGTATATAAACAGGTCGAGGAAAGCGGAATGGCTGTTTCTAGCAGTGTTCGCTGCTGTGTCTTTCGGATTCATATATGTGGCGGATATTATTTCATGGGTTCTAATAAGCCAATATTATCTAATCAGTCGTTTGATAGGGAACATGTGCTTGGTCGCTCTTCTCATTTACTCCGCTCAGAAAAAGAGTTATATCCATGAGTAGGCTACCGTTGGTGTTCCTGGTTATTGTTATTAGTAGCTTGTTTTTTATGTCGGGTTGCAAAGGTATAGACATTGACAAACGAAACTTCGTCGTAGGGTTTGGGGTCGATGCAGGAAAAAACGCGCGATATCGTGTGTCGCTCAAGGTCATCGCACCGGTAGAGGAAGCAAGCAAAGGGATTAATGATTTTTTCATCCTTGACCAGGAGGCGAACTCGATCGCATATGCCGTAGAGGCCCTTCAAGCCAAGAGTGAAAAGTTTCTTGACTTCTCACAGGTGAAAATAATCGCCATCGGGGAGGATATCGCTAGGAAAAACGCGGAGTCGGTGCTCGACTACGTCATACGCAAGCCTGGGATGCAATTTATCTCCTGGATGGCAGTAGCCCGCCCGAATGCAAATGATCTACTGAAGGTCCAGAGGAAATCGGAGAAACCGGTCGGCAGTTTCTTCAACGACATGTTTACTAAAACACTAGGAGAATCGATGTATCTTGAAGCTGTACCTATGTCGAAGTTTTACGCACGCTTCTACGAACGGGGCGCTGACCCATATTTGCCGATCCTAGAGC
The DNA here is from genome assembly GCF_056398785.1 of Paenibacillus sp. 01T422. NCBI lineage: Bacteria > Bacillati > Bacillota > Bacilli > Caryophanales > Paenibacillaceae > Paenibacillus > Paenibacillus sp. 01T422. The sequence goes on from NZ_JBFTQB010000489.1 coordinate 2,406, forward strand.
ATCAAGGAGACAAGATCGCTGCGGAACGGCTAGCACTTTTTGATAAACAGGGGATGAAGCTCGAACTCAAACCGGAGGAGGTGAGCCTTTTTAGGTTAATCACTAAAAAGCCGAGGATGTTCCATTACGAGCTCCATGGGCAGGATGAGAAAGAACAAGTGGTCACCATGTTTCGCGATGCGAAGGTACGGTATAGTCTGAAGGAGAAAACATATCCTCCTGAGATCAGGTACGATGTTCGCCTAAGCGGTATCGTTGAGGAAGCCGGAAACGAAAGTGTAACCGTCTCGGCTGATGCGTCTGCCTACGCGTCAGAAGAAGCACAAGAAATACAATTAAAATTGGTGAGGCTACTCGGAAAAATGCAGAAGGCGGGGCTGGATCCGCTTGGATTCGGTCTTCACTATCTCTCGTATCATTGGAATACGAAAGGTGATTGGGAGACGTGGCAGGCTCTATACCCGCAACTGAAATTTGACGCGGATGTCCGGGTACAGCTACGATCCGAAGGGTTCTTGAAGTAACCCGGAACTACTTATGCCTGACTTAAAAATAAACGGACGAAAAGGGTATTTAACTATGGGGATCAACAGCTCATCACCAAGCAAGGACGCCGTGCGGCAGGGTTTTGTTACGGGAAACGATTGCATTCCTGTAGAGCGTTAATTTTGGGCTTTGCAAAAAAAAGAACGCCTCAGTACGATGGGAGTATGTAACGAGTCATAGCCCTTAAATTCCCATCATTTGAAGCAACTTCTCGCTGAATTTGACCTTGCTTGCCAACAGCTGAAAATAGTAGAGACGGAGATCATTGCCGTTTTAGACCGCATTTCTTTTGCTAAATCAATACTTGCTGCAAAAGGGATTAGCGCCGTTTCACTAGCTGGTATTCTTGGTGAGGCAGGGGGATTTAAGCGGTTTTGTACAGGGCAATGCATTGCTTTGGCATGCTGGCCTCAACCTTGCAGAAGCAAGTTCAGGTAAATGGACCGGGCAGATGAAAATTAGTAAACGCGGACGATCTCGTCTCCGCGGTTTCTTCATGATGACCATGAGTTTGGTGGGCAACAATCCGGAATTCAAAGCTATGCATGCGTACAATTTACAGGTGAAAAAGATGAAGAAAATGAGGTCTCTAATGAAACTTTGCGGTAAGTTAGCTCGAATACTCGTTGGAATGGCCCGCAGCAACGAAGACTACAATCCTCATAAAACAATGCCACTTCAGTTAGCAGCTTAAGTAATATCGAACGTTTCGTCGTACGAATTTTGGCTTATTCGCGGGATTTTAAAAGAAAGCACGGGGTACCGGATGTATTGAACCAAAGGGCAAAGACCCGTAACGATAGCAAGACCGGCCTCCACCCCTTAGCGAACTATGAACGAGAGGGTATAGAGCCGTTGAGACATGGGTGGGAGTGAAAACCTCCAGGGGCGGCGTGGAGATAGCGTGCAGTATATGGAAATGATGAGAAGGGTCAGCATTAATCCGATATTCGTGAGAACGATATATAGGGGGCGCTCGGAAGCTCCAATCCAATTTCCAACCTAAAAAAGAGTCAGTGGCGACAATGGTGTCAAATGGCAGGGAGTCAATTATGAAAGGGTTATGATTAATCCCAAGTACGTAATGGCTAGGTAAGGAAGAATCAGTTACGCTCTGATAATGGAAAGCTATCAGAAAGCAAAAAAACCGAGCTAATAGAGAGCGCTGCAAAACGAATTGACCCAGTAACGCAGAGGTACTGGGTTTGTTACGACTTAGTGAGAGCATCCTACTGTATGCATTACAGCAGACCGGCTAACGAACCGGAACTGCTGTTTCGTCTGCTGTTAGCGAGAAATTACATATTGCAAAACAGATTGTGAAAGATGAGCGTCTGCTCGCCAACAAAGGTATTCGCTCGCCGATTGATTCGGAAGCAAGCTCTAAGTCATTTTTTGGATACAAAGAACACCTAGCCATGACCGAGTCATTACAGCTGTGGAAGTTACGCCAGGAACAAGTGATGACGGTAAGCAGTTGACTGTTCTTTTGGCACAATCCATATCAAACGGCGTTGAAGTTAAGGAGATCATCGCAGATACAGCCTATTCAATTAAAGATAATTTAGCTGAAGTGAAAAAGGAAACCATATTACCTATTTTCCCTCTGAACCCTGTCGTCCACGAGGGATGCGAACGCCAAGAAGGTTTTGGGTACAACAAAGATGCAGACTTTGTGGTTTGTCCCGCTGGCGAACATAGCCTTCGCAAAGCGGTTCAAGGCAGCAAAAAAAGCGGAAAAATGTTCGTTAGTCTACTTTTTGACGTTGAGTGACGAGCTGCTTTTTTCATTTCTTATTCACTTTTTTAATTTACGGCTTTTGCAGCGCTCTCTAATACGCCTAAATGGTTTGAGGATAAATCCGATTCTTAATCAGACATGCAGGCTCAAAGCATTATGATAACTAAATGCAAATCATGCATTAATTATAAACGTTATTCATTTAATATTTATAGGATTGTCCGCCATCGATCGGAATAACTACTGGCATTGATAAATCCAGCATCATCTGACAATAAGAAATCAACTAAGTGAGCCACTTCTTCTGGTTTTCCAAAACGTTTCATTGGGTTTACACTTACAAACTCTTTTCCGGTTTCTTCCCAATTATCAACGCCTATTTGTTTCAACGAGGCTTCAACCATAGGTGTCATGATGGCACCTGGTGCAATCGCTTTGATGCTTATACCGTATTGTCCATATTCAATACCAGAATTTCTTGTTAATCCTACAACTCCATGCTTACTTGCTGCGTAACCCGACTGATTACCCACACCTCGGATACCACCAACAGAGGCTGTATTCACAATAGCTCCAAAACCTTGTTTTTTCATTACCTCTAGAACATATATTAATCCATAGAATACACCATTAAGGTTAATACTAACTACTTTATGGAACTCGTCACTTCCATAATCAGCAGTTGGACAAGTTCCCCCTGATGTTTGGAAAGCATAAGGTGAAGATACATTCCAGTGTCCCGATCCAAAGTGGCTCCAGCAGTCTCTAAAAAGTATGACTGGAACCGTTCTTATCAGAGGTTTTCAACATTGAAAAGATATCGCTGCGTTCTAACGCCGAACTGTTGTTTGCTTTAGTTTTGCAATCGCTGGATGCGGATGGCCATATATTAGGCTCAATTCATTCCTTTATAATTCAAAGAAGAAGGGTTTGAATATTTTCCTTTAATTTCGACCATCATAGGAA
>NZ_JBFTQB010000490.1:0-4773 GCF_056398785.1 Paenibacillus sp. 01T422
GCTCAGCGATGACTTCCAGAATGAATATGCGGAGTACTTGCTGTCTACAAGCTATACGGGTCTCACAAACGAAATCAAGACTTATTCTGATGCCATTAACGATCAACATATTTCCTTATATGACTTGCTGAGCACCATCAATACAACGATTCATCGCGATTTCACGTATGATCCCTCTGCTACGTCCGTACAGACAACAGTAGGTGAAATGTTGAAGCTTAGAAGAGGCGTTTGTCAGGACTATTCGCACTTGATGATCGCCGTTTGCCGGGACAAAGGCATCCCTGCAAGATACGTGAGCGGATACCACTTTGTTGGCGATTTGCAAGGAGGCAGCGCTGAATTTACGCAAGCTTCCCACGCCTGGGTTGAATGCCTGATCCCAGGCAGCGGTTGGTTTGGGTATGATCCCACCAACAACTGCGAGATCAACTGGCGTTATATCAAGTTAGGTCATGGTCGCGACTATAACGATATTGTTCCTGTCAAAGGGGTATATCGTGGTGGTGGCGAGCAAGATCTTGAAGTCACTGTAGACGTCAAACTGATTGAGTAAGTTTCTCTGAAATAAGTGAGGAATAGATATCCTGCTTACTCTTCACCTATGATTTGGGCACCCAGCACTGAGGTTCTGTCGTGATTGTTTCTCCGGTTGAAATAGCTTTCTCAATCATCATCCCGAGATAATGGTCTTGCGAAGCCTCTTCAAGGCTATAAAAGCTAGGCCCGCCAGAGGCGTATTCGGCCATTTTTTGCAGGCAGGTGGCAATAGCAATTTCGTCATCGTATAACCTTGCTGGCGCGAATGGATTCTCGTAAACCCATTTATCACCGCAGAGAATTCCTTTCAGGTAATACCCTTCCGCATTTTCCAGCTCGCCTCTATTCATGCGCTGCAGCTCCATTCGAAGCTCTGCGCATGATTCCTGCTGGATGAGAACCCGATTATCGAATATTTCCCCGCGTTCTCCTCGAACGGACAAATGATTGGAACGTGTCCATGAGCGGTGCTGGTCTTTCGTAAAATCATAAATGCCCAGACGATCGCCAAAATCCAGCCAGGCCAGATCTCTCTGTAAAGGAATCAGCTTATCTTCTGTTGGCGGACCGCTGCGATTAGGACCCTGAACCCATTCTGACTGGAAACGCATCGCCTTAATACGAACATCTTCGAAGTTAACCCCCAGCATTTTCCGAATTAAGCTGACAGCATGGTACGTTTGTGAGATGGAAACCGTTGTTTCCGTAATTTTACCTAATTGCCCTGCACGGATAAGTTCCAATCGTGCTTGTTGCGCAGGATGAAAATGGTACTGTTCCGCTACCTGAACACGAGCGCCCTTAAGGGTTAATCGTTCATGCAGCAGCTCAAGTCCGCCCAAATCAGGACCAGGTGGCGTTTCCAACAAAGCGGGGATCCCCCGCTCCGCCAACGTCAAGAGGTAGTCCAAACTTTGTGAAGGAGAGACGGAAACGACGACAAAATTCGGATCTTCGTTTTCTAGAAGCTGCTCAAGCGAGCGGTATGTCGCTGTCCCCCACTTCGCTTCCATTTCCTTGCCCTTTTCTTCACTTCTGACAACCATGCCGCTAATTTCAAACCGCTCAGGCAGCGCCTGTGCAATCCGCAGAAAATATTGCGCGCGAAAACCGGCACCACCGATCAAGCTAAACTTCACTGGTTTCATCCTAACTACCTCCCCATTCTACGTTTATAGCATTTCGTTCGGATATACCATGACTTTTAAACTGCCGCTTTTATTATGAATCGCTCGCTCCAGCGCATCTTGCGTCTGCTCAAGCGGATAGCGGTCTGTAATGAGCGCCAACGCATCAATCCCCTCACCGGCAAGAAATTTAATACCAGTCGGGTACGTATTGGCATACCGGAAAACACCATAAATATCAATCTCATTGTCAGCGATGAACGGGACATTGAGGGCAATTTCATCTTGTGCCGGCAAGCCCACGATCACAAGCTTGCCGCCGCGGCACAAGGAATAGAGCGCAGACTGCAAAGCTCTCGGATTGCCCGCTGTCTCCCAAGCGGCATCCGCGCCAAGCCCACCCGTCAGTTCCTTGATTCGCTGCACGGCATCGGTTTCCTTGACATTGATGACGTCCGTTGCCCCCATTCGTTTGGCGGCCTCCAAACGAACTTGCTCCAGGTCCGTGACAATGATACGGCTCGCGCCGAACGATTTGGCTGCGGCAACAGCCATTAAGCCAACCGGTCCCATGCCCATGATGGCAACCGTAGAACCAGGCTGGAGATTACAGCGCTTAGCCGCATGAATGCCGACGGAGAAAGGCTCGTTGAGCGCCGCTGCCTCGAAGGATAAATGTTCGGGAATGGCAAATACCATGTCCGCGCGAATTTTCATATATTGAACGAATGCACCGTCCACTGGCGGCGTCGCCAGGAACTGCACATCCGGGCACAAATTATAACGGCCTTCTTTGCAAGCCTGACAGTGCCCACAAGTGACGCCAGGTTCGATGGCCACACGGTCGCCAAGGCTCACATTAGTCACGGAATCCCCTGCAGCGACAATAATGCCTGCGCATTCGTGTCCAAGAATAATCGGCTTTTCGACCACATAGCGGCCAATTCTGCCATTTTCAAAATAATGCACGTCCGAACCGCAAACACCCACAGCCATCACTTTGACCAACACTTCATTCGCGTCAACTTGCGGGACTGGGCGCTCCTCCATCACAATTGTTCCTGGCTTCGTCATGACAGCCGCTTTCATTCTTGCTGGTAGTTGTCCATTCATTTCTTCTCTCTCCCTCTGCCATCATTTAATGAGCTCTGTCGGGTTCATGCCGGTAAATTTCTTGAAAAGCGTGCTGAAATAGGGCACATTTTTGTAGCCCACACGCTCTGCCACTTCATAAACAAGCATGTTTCTTTCCAGCAGCAGTTCCCTTGCTTTTTCAATACGCACGCGCGTTAGGTAGGTATTGAACGTTTCACCGGTCATATTTTTGAAAATAATCGACAAATGATTCCGCGAGATATACACCTTATCCGCCAAATCGGCAAGGGTCATATCATCTGCGTAATGCTCATGGATATATTGTGTCATGAAATCGACAGCTTGTCTGTGTTTACTGTTACCTTTCCATTGCCTGCTGCTGAAAATGACGGAAATTTTGGCCGTAAGCCATTCCGCTAATTGCCCTGGCAAAGTCAATCCAACCATTTCTTTCACAATCTGATCATTCGGGAAAATATCATCGAGCACCATTCCGACCTCATAGAGACAATAGGCAAAAATGCCCCATAGCTCCCCGGCCAACATTTGCACGTAATCCGGTGTTATCCCTTTTTGTTCTTTCAGCTGCTCGATATACTGCGCCACAAGCTGCTGAGCCTGCGATTCCTGGGAAGCCTTCATAGCACCGGCTAATTCAAAATAAAACTTGGCCGGCCGCATCACGAGCGTCCCCTGAACGTTTCTCATTTCCTCGCTATAAACGAACAAATCATAGGCCGAATCCACACGACGATCCCGCAAATCAATCGCTCGGAACGCTTCCTCCGTCGAATCTGGCATTTCCGTCCAGGCTTCTTTGGTACCTCCGATGCCGACACGTATGACCAGCTTCAAATAACTTTTGACGCAATCGATGAGCCTTACCCCCAGGTTACTAAGCTTTTGCTCCAGTTCTTGCTGCGAACTATCAGCTGTAGGATGAAGGATGAGCACAGCTCTCGATCCATGAAGTTCCACATATTCAACAGCGGCAAAAGCTTCGCGCGCCACTTCACAGACGATATTGCTAATCGCAAAACGAAACAAGCTCCAATCCGGCAGCGATAGGTCCGATGTGCGAACATCACGAATCAGGTCGATACCAATGACTACATGCTTGCTCTCGCACCAGAAGCGATAAGGCTTTGGCAGCCGATCCTCCTTCCGATAAGAGCTGTCCAGAGTTCCAGCAACCGCCGACTTCACCCATTCTTTTTCAATAAAAGGCTCGTACAGCATTAATTTTTGTTGCAGTTCGTCCTGCTTAATCCGTTTCTCTTCTTCTTCCATCAGCTCTCCGATGGCTTTCCCAAGAATTGTTTTTAACGTAGGGACGCTGATTGGCTTAGATAAATAATCGCTTACATTGTAGCGGAGTGCCTGCCTCGCATGCTCAAAATCTGAATATCCACTCAAGATAATGAATTTTCCGCAAAAACCTTCTTTTCGTAACTGTTCAATCATATCAAGGCCATTCAAGACCGGCATATAAATATCCGTAATCACAATATCCGGGGCAGCCGTTCGAATGAGCTCCAGTCCATCCTGACCGTTAAGCGCTTCCCCAACCCAATCTGCGTCAAGCTCCTCCCAAGGTATAGCTCGCTTCATCCCTTGGAGAACCTGGCGTTCATCGTCAATGATAGCGATCTTCCACACAACGCCTGCCTCCTTAACTTCCACCTTAGTTCAATTATACTACCAATCCAAGCCATCTTTGAAAGAAGAGGAATGAACGATTTATTATAAAATACAACGAACTATTCCGCTTTCTCCAGCTGATCCTTCACGGGTGGTTGAGCAAGATGGGGAAGTATGATGACGACACGCGTTCCTCCTTCGGACCGATCCTGCAGCGTAATGCCATACTCGCCACCGAAATATCCCGCTATCCGCTCTCTCACATTACGAATGCCATAACCGCCTGTATGGCGTTTATGTTTCTTTTCTATCACTTGCTGAAGCCCAATTCCATTGTCATCAATGATAATATGAATCTTATCCAGTGAGT
>NZ_JBFTQB010000491.1:0-5352 GCF_056398785.1 Paenibacillus sp. 01T422
GTATGGGCTTCGACGATGATCAAAAGTCTGACGATAAAGAATTTACGATTCACGGCGTGAAAGTGGTTGTGGATGAAGAAAGCGCCAAGTATTTATACGGTGTCCAAATTGACTTTGAAGACAAAGGCATGGGCGGCGGTTTCACGATCAATAACCCGAATGCAGTAGCATCATGTGGTTGTGGATCTTCCTTCAAACCAGCGGATTATGAAGGAACACCTGAGCCTTGCGATGATAAGGTTGAAGCTTAATAACGATGAGAGCGGCTTATAGCTGCTCTCTTTTTTTGCGCCCTTTTTTGGACAAGCTTTGAAAGATTTAATCTTATTTTCATAAAACTTAGCTGGCGAAGGAGTATAATTGAAGAAAGTTCACAAACTTGACGATTTTAGATGGGAGTGATTTTGGTGAAACTTTTCAAAAATTTTCTGCAAGGATTTTTTTATGCTTTTATCTCCATTGGCGCGCTTCCGTTCTTATTGGTAAAAAGTATCCTGGAATCATTTTACGGTTAATGTATAGAAGCATTGAGACTTCTTCATTTATAAAGCCAAGAAGCAGCAAATTTGCTGCTTCTTTTTTTTACCTTTACGTAAGTGGGAACTATGGTCCTCTATTTTGGTTAAAACAAGGTGTTTTGGCTGGTGGAGCGGAACTATGAGAAAATGGCCAATTACCTAAGAATAGCGCCCTGTAGTTCCCCAACCACCACAAACCATGCAGTTATGACTCGAAGTAATTGTGTACACGCCGCTCTTCCTTCTAGCGCAGCCACCAAACCCCCGCGCACTCCGGAAGCTGTATCCAACCCTCCTTGACAACTTGCTGGGCTAAATCATCCCCAAAGAAAAATCGACTCAACCGCTCAGCCTCTTCTAAGCTGTCGAAGTGATAATCAGTCCGAATCCACGTGTGGGACATTCCGTACTCATTTTCAAGCAAATCGTAATAGGCACGCAAAAAACTCGGAGGATTGGGGGCGGTTGATCCCGTTCCGAAATTCTCGAAAATAATAGCGCTACCGCCAGGGCGAAGAACTCGCCTTATCTCCGTCATGACCTGGCGGATGTTTTCCTGCCAATTAGAATTGTCGGAGCTCCCTAAATAGCAGATGCTCCAGCCTGATACGATTAAATCGTAGCTGTTATCATGGACAGGGAGCGCCCTGTGGTCGGCAACTTGTGTGCTCCAGTTGTGTAAGCCGGCTTCTTGAAGCTTATCTGCTGTTACTTTTAACATGGCTTCTGATGCGTCTACGGCCAAGATAGATTTGGCTTTCGGGGCAAGTAAGCGGGTCAATCTTCCAGAACCAGCACCTAGATCTAAGATATCCAGACCTTCAACGGGCTGAATGCTTTCGATAACCTCATAAAGACTTGGCTGTTTTGAAATGAGTAAATCATAAGTTTCCGCTTCTGATTTGTAAATTGCATCATGATCAGGCATAGTTCAAACTCCTCCTTAGGTTAACGATACATATCTATCGTAAGGATTGACGTAAGGAGAAGGTCAACATTTATTTAGCGGATTGGAACCGATTGGAACCGCATAAACCATAGTGAGCAGCTCATTCAGTTGTTTGTGTTTCGTGATATAACCATTCTCGTCAAACCAGCCCAGCAGCGTAGAGCTCATTGCGTAATACTCATTATGAATTAGCTGGATGTCATCAGTTCTGCTTTGGCGTTCTAAATCAGCTATGTACTGCTCTCTTTGGACTTCATTCTCGAACATTAAATCCGTGAGGCATATTCGGCCGTGCGGTTTCAATACGCGGCGCATCTCGCCCAGAGCTAGTATTTTTTGTTCATCTGAAATATGGTGCAAGGCAAAGCTGGTTACAATGAAATCAAATTGTCCATCTAGATATGGAATTGCAAGAAAATTCCCGAGCTTAAGCTCCATCTGCGGATTCTTGTGTCCACAAAGCTTCAGCATTTCTTTGGATTGATCGATCCCAGCCATTTGAATGCCTTTATCCAGAAACTTCCCTGCTAAATTTCCTGTTCCTGTTCCAATATCGAGCCCTCGTTCACCTGCCTTTGGAGCAACCCAGTCCACTGTAGTTTGAAGGGCCTTCTCGTAGTCCTTATATTCTCTATCATTATTAGCTACATTGGTGTCATGTGTTAAGGCTTGATGGTCGAAATTCCATTTATCGTTCCAATTTTTTCTGGTCTCTCTTAATCGTTTGGATCCTTCTGCGAGCAAGAAAATATCGTCTAACGGAAGCGTTTGTTGATATTTCAAAAGATCGATCATCGTATCTGTAGTTTCAATAATTTGTTTTAACTCCAGCCACTGTGAAAAGATGATCGATCGCTGCATTTCCAAATAATATTGCAGTTGTTCGGTATCCTCATCGTCAGCTTGAGGCAATGCTTTTTTAATATCCTCAATCGTCATCCCGGCTTCTCTCAGAGAAATAATCGTTTGTAACCGCCATACTTCCTTATCCGTAAATGTTCGATATAAATTGTGCTCCTGTTTGTGAGGAGAGATCAGCCCTTTTTGTTCATAAAAGCGAATGGTCCTTGGAGAAATGTTAAGTTTCTCTGCTAATTCTTTGATTTTCATCCTAAAATCAACCCTCCTTCCCTTACTAAACCTTAACCTAAGGGAAATGTAAAGTGGGTCTGAATCCTCATAAGGGGAACCTTTTACACATAGAAGAATAAAATAGATTGAAAGAGTACTAGCTTGAACTAGGAGAAGGGGGTGAGTGCATGGTAACTAGACAAGCATTTATCGAGCTGATTGCTCCGATTGCTGTCAAACTTCGTTTGGATAATTCTCCGATATTTCCGTCAGTTCGTATTGCGCAGGCGATTCTGGAGACAGGTGGAAACGTGAATGCGTGGAACAACTTGGTTGGTTATAAGGTTGGCAGCGGCGTGATTACGCCTTATTGGACAGGTGACAGGGTATCCGCCTTGACTTGGGAGATGGTGAACGGAGTACGTTACGATAATGTGCCTAGTGATTTCCGCGCGTATCCGACGATTGAGGCAGGTTTCCGGGATCAAGATCTCCTCTTTCAGTTCCCGCGGTATGCTAGTGTAAGGAATGCCATAAGCCCAGGAGAACAAACACAAGCATTGCAAAACAGTGGATACGCCACGGATATCGCTTACGCAAGTAAGCTGAATAATTTGATACAAACAAATGGATTAACGCGATATGATGAGGAGGTTGTTGAAATGTTAGAACAGTTGCAGGCGCAAATTGCTGCCTTACAGACCAGGATAAGCGCATTAGAGGGACAAGCGGCGCTAAAGGAAGTGCCTGTGTGGGCCAAAGCTGCGGTTGATGCGGCGGTTAAGGCAGGTCTTATTGATACCCCCAATGACGGAAGCTATGACTTTTACCGATTGTTGACTGTGCTCCATCGCAAAGGAATCATCTAAGCTGCATAGTGGAAAAAAAGAGCCGCAAGTGACGGGGAATTATTCCTAGTACACGATGCGGCCTTTAATTTTTACGTTGTCGCCATATTTGGCTTTCATAAGTTTAGTTTGCTCTAGCATATACGAATAGATTTCTTTCAAGCGGTTCTTTTTGGGTTTAATCGTTTCTTTGATTTCACCATTCAGTACAATATCGTAGACGATCATGGACTATCTCTCCTTTGATTAACTTTCTAATACTATTGTAAGCTATGAATATTAACGGGCGATTAAAATTTCTTTTCAAATTTGTGAACTTCGTTAAGGAAATATTAAGTATTATGCGGAATTTTACAAAACTAGCGATCAATTTTTTTTATCAGTATTCGCGTAGTCTAGCATGTGTATAACTTTATACACAGTATCCCCCAAGCAATCATACCGTTTAGGGGGGATATCAACAATTTACCCACAGGATATACACAACTTTCTGTGGATAACGGAACAGTTGTTCTWTTATTAACCCCATGATAATATAATTACAAATTATAGAATAAAGGTGATTTCAGTGAGACAAATTAGCGACGAAACATTGATCGACTCTTATTACAAAGCACTGGATTTGCGATTAGAATCAGATTTTGTTGATCTATTGCTCGCCGAAATCCAGAGACGGAATTTGAAGCTGCAAGTCTRCATCAAGGATGAAGCTCCGCTCAACTAGTGGATTTACCTGTTACTTAATTTAAGAGAGTTTATGCTCATAGATTTGGTATCTGGATGGTTAAACTGTGCATACAATCGGGGCAATTGAGCAAATGAAGGCATTCACCACTACGACCCGACAACGTGCCGTCCGAATCGGACATCGAGTACTCATCAATCTCCCGATATGGGGAGTAGGGACCAAGGTAGTCGCTTAGTCTGCCGCCATCACACATTGCATGTGAGCACACGGGGCATTCGGTGGTTAATTCCTGCAGGCCATTGCATACTGGACATATAGATGACAAAGGGGTATTCCTCCTAATCCGAAGATTAGGTATAGAATACCCCTTTTTATGTAGAAAGATTAAGACTAGAATTTCAAGTTTGAGCTGTGTCCTGGTGAAAGCTTGGCTGTTGGGTCGATATAAACTTTGGCGTTATTAATCGCCGTAGGTGCTTCGCCGAAGCCGACAGCAATCAATTTCAATTTGCCTGGATACGTTGTGATGTCCCCTGCAGCGAAGATTCCCGGAATGTTCGTTTCCATTCTGGAGTCAACGACGATGGAACCATTCTCAATGTTAAGGCCCCACTCAGCGATCGGTCCAAGGGAAGATACGAATCCGAAGTTAACAACGACAGCATCGACATCATGAACGGTTTCTTCGCCCGATTTGATATCTTTCAGTGTAACTTGCTCAATACGATCGCTTCCTTGAAGCTTCGTAATTTCTGTAGGAGTTACGATGTTTACTTTGGAGTTCATCAGGTTTTCAACGCTGTGCTCGTGAGCACGGAATTTATCGCGACGGTGGATAAGCGTAACTTTCTCAGCAATTGGCTCCAGCATGAGCGCCCAGTCTACCGCGGAATCGCCGCCACCGCTGATCAATACTTTTTGGCCGGCAAAAGCGTTCAAATCGCTTACGAAGTAATGTAGGTTCTTCTTCTCGAATTGCGCTGCTTCAGGAAGTTCTAAGCGACGAGGTTCGAATGCACCAACTCCGCCTGTGATAATAACGGCGCGGCTAGTGTGCGTACCTTTGTCCGTTGTGACTTCGAAGAGACGCTCTTCTTTCTTAACCACTTGATGTACTTTCTCTTCTAGGCAAACATCTATAGGAAAGTGTTTCATTTGAGCTAGTAAGTTATTGACTAAATCTTGCGCCGTTACTTTCGGGAATCCGGCTACGTCATAAATGTACTTCTCAGGGTAAAGCGCGGCAAGCTGTCCACCTAGTTGCGGCATGCTTTCAAT
>NZ_JBFTQB010000492.1:0-8127 GCF_056398785.1 Paenibacillus sp. 01T422
AGATTATCCCGTTAACAGCCCACTCCTAAAGTTGGCGTCTCCCGAAACCCTCCTACCACAGCAAAAGAATTACCGCTCGCCTTCCCACTCCGCATAAAACTGCTCGAGGTACTGCTCCATGAAGCGGTGCCGCTCGTCCGCAAGCTTGCGGGCGTAAGCCGTATTCATCAGCTCCTTCAGCTTAAGGAGCTTCTCGTAAAAGTGATTAATCGCCGTATCGTTCCCCGCGCGATACTCCGCTTCCGTCATGTGCTCACGCGCCGTGACGGAGGGATCATGAATCGGGCGGCCCTTCCAGCCCGAATAAGCAAAAACGCGCGAGATGCCTACCGCGCCTATCGCATCCAACCGGTCGGCATCTTGCACGACCTGGCCCTCAAGCGTGCGCATCGGAGGCCGCGCGCCGCCCTTGAACGACATCGTGCTGATGATCTCCAGCACGTGATCCACTGTTGCCGCCGGCGCTCCGCTGGCGGCCAGCCATGCTTCCAGCTCCCGCTGCGCAGCGGCTGGGTCTGCATTCAGCTTCTCGTCGACGACGTCGTGAAGCAGCGCTGCAAGCTCGCAGACGAAAGCGTCGGCGCCCTCTTGGGCGGCGATGCGCTTCGTCGTCTGCACGACGCGATAGATGTGCCACCAATCGTGGCCGCTGCTATCGCGCTCCAGCTTCTCTTTCACGAGCGTCTCCGCCGCGAGTAAGATGCTCTCTTGTTGCTCTCTCGCCAAGTATTGCCCATCATACTGCGTCATTTCTTCTTTTTCCTCTTTCCTTCACTGGATTTAGCTTCGCTAGACTTTCCTTCAGTATTTTTTCCTTCAGCAGATTTACCATCACTATTTTTTCCTTCAGCAGATTTACCTTCAGTAGTTTTTCCTTCACCAGCTTTACCTTCACTGGCTCTTCCCTCACTAGCTTTTCCTTCTCCAGCTTTTCCTCCAGTAGACTTACCTTCTCCAGCATTACTCTCAACAGTTGCAGGCTCCAGTCCTACCTCCACAGATGGTGTATCCTTCTCTCTACCTTCAGCAGCGGTATACTTCTGAATGATCTTCTTGAAATTTTTCCCATATTTATCTTCCAGCTTTGCGCCCATATCCTGCTGCAGCTCATGTATTACCACATCGCGCCAGAAACTATTGAGCAGCAGCTCCACCATTGCTGGATGCTCGGTCAACATCGCGAGTGTCGGCTCGTCGCCGCCTCTTGTACCTACAATAGCCAACTTGCGGTCAATCAGCAGGGTAAATTTCCGCCCTTTGCGCTCGTTCCACATGGCATCACGTTTATGCGAGAATTGCTGCACACCACTCGGCAGAGAAGCATCGCCGATCGTCGAAACAAGCAGGCGCACTCCTTGCGCTGGAACCTTCCGCAGCTCTTCCTTCAACAGCTGTGCTTCCTGCGCCCACAGGTCGCAAAGCACTTCCTCCTTCGCCTTCTTCAGCTCTGTTCGGATGCGATCAAGCACCTTCGCATCGCCTTCCAAGCTGAAGTACTCCGAACGATGCGCACCTTGCTTCGGCATATGCTCTTTCACATAGCGGATCGACGCCTGCAGCTCCGCCTCAACACGCTCGCCGATCTCCTCGATCGGCACGCTTTGGTAGTGCGTCGGCTCACCGTGACTGGTGAGCACTGCGCCCTTCTCCGCCAGCTTCTGGAGCGCGGAGTAAACATTCGAACGCGATACGCCAAGCTGCTTGGCGATTTCATAACCTGTCTGTGTGCCGCTTTCGGCAAGCACATGCAAGCACTTGGCTTCCAGGTCGGTGAAGCCGAGATTTTTCAAATGCAGGTGGATATCCTCCATGCCAGTTCCCCTTTTCATAAGCTGCGATAAGTTCATGTTTTCGATATTGTATCATGATTTCTGCCTCCAAGTCGTATAGTCCTTCCCAGCCAGCCATCTCAGCAAAAAATGTTTATTCTCAATATATTCTCAATTAAATGTTGACAATGATAATCATTATCAAATAATATGAAGGTGGTTGGTAACAACAAGACATTTACAAGATGACTACATACCTATAAAAACATATCGTGGAGGGATTCCCATGCCAAAAATTATTATTGTTTACGCCAGCATGTCAGGAAATACGGAGGAAATCGCTGAAGAAATCGCAGCAGGCATACGTGAGGCAGGCATTGATCCTGTTGTGAAATCCGTCATGGATGTGAGCGGTGTAGACCTCGTGAACTACGACGGTATTCTGCTTGGAGCTTATACATGGGGCGACGGCGATCTGCCAGACGAATTCGAAGACTTCTACGATGAATTAGAAGATCTAGATCTAAGTGGCCGTAAATCCGGTGCATTCGGCTCCGCTGACTCCTCCTACACACATTTCGGTGCAGCTGTAGACACAATCGAGGAGAGACTTGCCGGGATCGGTACTGAGAAAGTGTTTGACGGTTTGAAAATCGAATTTAATCCGACTAGCGAGCAAAAGAAATTATGTCGCGAGTTAGGTGCGAAATTCGCTGCTGCTGTCGCTATTACGGCCTAATACATGTTGGCGGGCTTTGGCACTTCGCTGGGCTCGCTTCTTATTAAGACCATCCCACCTATGTTGCACTTTTTACAATCATATCGATCAAAATAAGTACTGCTTCAGCTTCTCGTTGTACATTGTGCAACCATTTCAGCTGAAATGGCCTCATTCTCTGCCATTTGTCTGGTAACGTTCTATTATATACAACGAACTACCCATCAGGCAGCAAAAGCCCCTTTTTCGCTGCACAAAATGCAACGTAGCTCTCCCCGTAGCCCATTTATGTGCCAAACAAAAAAGGATCGGAACGCAGCACTAAGCCGCTGCCCCAATCCCTCACTACAAAGTCTCTACTTCAGCCATTTCAATATACGGCATGCGCTTTAACTCTTCATATACTTCTGAAGCGTACTTACGGTCAATGAAAACGATGAAGTTGAGCTCCTGCAGCTCATGATTCAACTCTTTTATGTGTACACTTTTCATTCTATATCCTCTAGCAATAATATCCTTGATGATGCTCGTTAAACTACCCTCATGCGATACGATGAGCCTGACTCGCAAGTCTTTCATCAACAGCGGTCTTGGCCCTATTTTCTTAATATAGTACGGCAATACCACGACGCTCACCATAATTAGCAGAAGTCCTACGAACGCCTCAACAAAAAAGCCAGCACCGATGGCAATTCCTAACCCAGCCGCTCCCCAGATCATCGCCGCCGTCGTTAATCCTATAATGACATCATTATTTTTCCGAAGAATGACCCCTGCGCCAAGAAATCCTATCCCGCTTACCACTTGCGCTGCAAGCCTCATAGGATCCATAACATGAAGCCCGGGAACCGCATATTTATTCGAAGATTCAATAGATACAATTGTCAGTAAGCAACTGCTTAGACRAATGACTAGAGATGTTTTGAGTCCTAGAGGTTTATTTCTGATTTCTCGTTCTAGGCCAATAATTAAACCGAAGATAGCTGCAATTCCTAATTTTATTAAATCATGTATGTCCACAGTGACTTGCATTAGCATCCCCGTTCAAACTTCTATCCATTTCCCCCCTAAACCTTACACAAAAATGAGCTAAGCACTGATCTAAAATAATATTGACCAAAAGTCATTTTATTGCTATAAATGTACTTATAAAATGTTAGTTAAATAAGTGATGTTCACTGACTAATTGTGTGGTATACATTTTCACATGATCAAATCCATCTCAAAAAGTTGACCACAAGTCATACTTGAAGCAAGCAGCATCTGATTTTATACAAAAATATTAATAACAAGGGAGGCTCAAGCATGGAGCGTGAGGGAAACATGGCTGCTCGTTCAAAACGACCGAAAGATTATCTTCTGCGTACAGCCGGAAAATTACTATCAAACAAGACAGGTTATCTTGTAATCTTCACCACCCTTGCACTCGCAGGGTGTTCCAATGAAACGCCGTTATCCTCCGCAATAACTGCCGGGCAGGCAGCCGCGGTAACGAGCAAGCCTGTAAAAACAGCTGCGGTTACCACACATGCATGGGCAGGTGCCAAGACACTCACTGCGGATGTGATTCCCTCTCTGGAGTTGAATATCGTGCTGAAAGCGGATGGCGATGTGAAGTCCGTACTGAAAAAGCGCGGGGAACAAGTCCAAAAAGACGATGTAATCATCGAGCTGGATAATAAAGATTTGCTCCGCCAAAAACAAAAATTGCTTTATGCCAGGGCCAGTCTTGAGGAACAGTTATCCAAGGCCAAAAAGGATTGGGATGACGGCATTCTGGAGTTAACTAACAACATAGCCATAACCCAGCAATCCTTGGACGATGCAACGAAGCAATATAACCGGGTTCTTAATGACTATGACACAGGGCTGGCAACGAAAGATCAGAAAGAACAATTGGAGTCTCAAATCAAACCGTTGAAGCTTAATCTCCAAACTTTGCAACAGAAACTTCAGACGCTCCAAAGCACTCAGCCGCTAGCCGCCATCCAATACCAATTGCAGGCTAACGATGTTGACCTACAGGATGCTGATGTCAACCTCTCTTACTTTGAAGTCAAGGCCCCTGCTTCAGGACTTATGACCGAAATGCCCATTGAGGAGGGAATGACGCTTGCCAGAGGACAAAAAATTGGTGTCGTACAGCGACAATCGCCAATCAAAATCCGCGCCGAAGTAACGGAAGCGGACTTGCCGCTCGTGCAAGGCAAACAGAGCCTGATCTTTCAGGCTGCGGATTCCCCGGATACATATGAGGGTAAAGTGACTTATTTGGCCAACACAGCCARCACTCAGACCAAAACCTATTCCCTGGAACTTGAAGCCGCGAACGAAAACGGCCGCCTTAAACCCGGAATGCGCGTACAGCTTCTGCTTGCTGGAGGCGGCGAGCAGCAAGTCATCTCCGTGCCGACGGACAGCATTCTGCGCGAGGATGGCGAGCCCTATGTATTCCTTTTAAATGGCGACTATGCTGAAAAGAGAACAATCAAGCTCGGCCGCAGCAAGGATGACATGACTGAAATCACGCAAGGGCTTAAGGCAGGCGAGACACTCATCGTCTCCGGTCAGTACCAACTTAAACATATGGAGAAAGTAGCGCCCGGCCCGTAGTTTCGGACTTTCTAACCGGAACAGCTGAACAGAAGGAGGAAGCCGTTTGATTGCCAGACTCATTAAATACCAAAAGATTACCCTGCTATTCTTTGTCGTTCTCGTGCTGCTTGGCGCCTTCAGTTTTTTATCGCTAAACCAGCGTGAGAATCCGGAAATCACTGTTTCCATGGCTACGGTGAAGACGATCTATCCCGGAGCATCCCCGGAGAAGGTCGAGCAACTTGTCACTAAGCCGCTGGAAGAAGAAATTAGAAAGATGGAGTCTATCAAATCGATCGATTCGACTTCCTCTACCAATGTGTCCTTCATTACTGTAGAGATGCAGCCCGGGGTCGATAACAGCCGTGCATGGGATACGCTCAGACAGAAGGTGCAGTCCGCACAAGACAAGCTCCCCGCAGAGGCGCATCAGCCAGAAATCGATGATGATCTGGCCAAAACGTCAGCGCAAATCATTCATTTAATTGTGGAAAACCCCTCTGAGCTGGAGTCCTTGCGGCCCATTTCTACAACATGGAAGGACCAATTGCGCACAGTCTCCGGCGTCAGCGACGTTGAAATTGTTGGACTTCCGAATCAGGAAGTGAAGGTGGTTCTGAACAAGGAGAAACTCGAAAGCTTGCAGCTTCCTTGGCCCTTAGTTATGCAGGCGCTCACGACTGCTCACGACCGTACACCGATCGGGAACGTGGTTGCCAACAAGAATAATACCTATGTGCAATTAACTGGGGAATGGAAGTCCGCCAAAGATATTGCCGATACAGTCATTTACCGACCTGCAGGGCAAGGCAATTCACTGAGCATCAAAGATGTCGCTGAAGTTAAAATAGGCCCACAGAAGACGGAAGAGGAAGTCTTCTATCAAGGCAGACCCGCTGTTGATGTCGTCATTTATCCGGCCAAAGGACAAAACATTCCCTCTTTGCAAGATGACATAGACGCCAGAGTTTCTGAGTTGCGGTCTCAGCTCCCCTCGCATGTAACGATGGTATCCTTGTTTACGCAAAAAGAGAACGTCGACCATCTGTTTGCCGATTTGTCGCGGGAAATGCTGATCGGGATGGCTGCGGTACTGGTCGTCTGCCTCCTGGGGCTTGCATTCGGAACGTCCATTATTGTTGCGCTGGCGATTCCCGTCTCCATCGCACTGGGCTTCCTGCCGATCGGGATGACCTCCATCGATCTCAATCAGATTTCCATCGTCGCGCTGGTCATTGTACTTGGTATTCTTGTCGATGATGCCATTGTCGTTAACGATAATATCGAACGCAGATTGTCACTGGGTGATTCTCCTCTGGACGCCTCGTTGAAAGGCAGCCAGGAAGTTGCGATTTCGATTCTTACCGCAACGATTGCCACAGCGGCCGCTTTTTTCCCGTTGTTTTTCTTGAAAGGCAACATTGGGGATTTTATTAAGCCGATACCCGTCGTTGTCAGTTTGACTCTAGCTGCGTCGATGGCCATGTCGTTAACGATTATTCCGATTTTTCGTAAATGGAGCAGCGAACGCAGTCTCCGCAAGGGAGTCTCTGTTAAGAATAAGCTGCCTGGACTCTTGGGTAAACCTCTATGGCACCTAAGCGAGTTTTATGAAAAGCTCATCCGCCGGCTGCTGCGAAAACCGCTGTTAACCGGCATGATAGGCCTTGTCATCGGTACAGCCAGCTACGGGCTTTTGCCGCTGCTGGGCGTTCAGTACTTTCCGAGTGCGGAACGAAGCGAATTTTTGCTTGATGTGAAAATGCCCGTGAGCGCAGACTATAAGCAAACCGCCGATATGATGAAAAGTTTATCGGTTTGGGCGGCTAAGCAAGATGGGGTTCAGTCCGTTTCCACCTATGCCGGAAGGGCAACACCTAAGTTTTACTATGCGGAGACCTCATCTGTCGGAACAAGAATAGGCCAACTATACGTTAAGGTCGACGAATCAAGAACCCATACAAGCAAGCTAGTATCCGATTGGCGAGACCAGCTCAAGCGCATATATCCGGATATCGAGTTGCTGCCCAGAGAACTGGAACAAGGCCCTCCTGTCGGTGCGCCGATCGCTGTTCGAATCAGCGGCCCGGATTTAAGCGAATTAACCTCGCTCTCCAAACAGTTGCAAACGATACTGAAGAGCATCCCGGGTACGACCAACGTCTCCGACAGCGTCGGTGATGAAACCTACACCATGGATCTCCAGCTCGATCAGGAGAAAGCGCGATATTACGGTGTCACTGAGAAGGACTTGTCGGGAACCGCCCGACTCGCAACCGACGGCATCGAAGTTTCCAAGCTGCAGCTTGGCAGCGAAGATATTCCCGTCACCTTGTTCAGCGAGGTTAACCAAACGCCGTCTAATGAAACGATAGGGGAACTGCTCGTTCCTTCGCAATCCGGGCAGCTGTACCCGATCAAGCAGTTCATCAATGTGCAGACTGACCGCATGATCACGTCCGTACAGCATCGTAATCTGGTACGTACAATCACGGTGAGAGCCTACACGGACGGAAGATTGCCGGCGGATATTGTCACCGAGCTGCAACAGCAAGTAAACAAACTGCAAAAACCAAACGGCTACACGATTGAATTTGCAGGCGAGAACGCTGATCGGAACGATGCTTTCTCATCCATCGGCAAGCTTTCGATTGTTGTTGTATGCCTTATTTTCATTATTATTGCGATCCAATTTTACTCATTATCCATACCATTCCTAGTCATGATGACCGTTTATCTGGCCATGGGGGGCGCTCTAATTGGTTTATTCATAACTGGCGCGCCAATCGGATTCATGGCGCTTATGGGCTTTGTCAGCTTGGCCGGGATTGTTGTGCGCAACGGCATCGTGCTGGTTGAATTTATTGAAGATGCCAGGCATAATGGCATGGAATTGTACGATGCTATTGCCGAATCAGGTCGTGCGCGGCTCCGGCCCATTCTGATGACGTCCGCTACCGCCATCAGCGGCCTCCTGCCTATGGCAATCATGGGAGGCAGCCTATGGCGACCGATGGCTGTCGTCATTATCTCAGGGCTTATTGT
>NZ_JBFTQB010000493.1:0-4742 GCF_056398785.1 Paenibacillus sp. 01T422
GGTCAGATGGGTCGCTGACCACCATTATTTGATCGTGAATTGGAATGTAGATTCCCTTGATTGGAAATCGCTGAACTCGGACCAGGTGCTGAACAACATTATGCAGCAAACGAAGCCCGGTTCTATCATCCTGCAACACTCCGGTGGAGCTGATAGCCAGGATTTGTCGGGGACCGTTCAGGCCATCGGACCGTTAATCACGAAACTCAAAGCAGCCGGCTATACCTTCGTCACCGTACCTGAGCTGCTTCACGTAGCCAAAAGCAAATAAACCGAGAAACGCACCACACGGTGCGCTTCCGGCTTTCTTTTCTGCCAAAAAAAAGCCACGGAACGAAGTTCCATGACTTTTTAATGTTCTATTGGCGCAGCGGTTGCCGACGACTTGCATTCCGCACAATAACCAAATATCTCAAACCGATGACTTTGAATTTCAAAGCTCTCCGGCAAATCTTTGACTAGCTTCATCGGGCAGAATTCGAACGYTACCGTCTTCTCGCAGCCCACACAGATCATATGGTGATGATGGTGGGATAAGCAGCTCGCTTTAAATTTCAATCCGTCAGCCAAATGGAACTGCTCCAGCACGCCCATCTCGCTCAACAATCGAAGATTACGATACACCGTATCGAAACTTACACCAGGATATTTGATTTTCATGTATTCATAAACGTCTTTCGGCGATAAATAACTTCCAGATTCCGCAAATAATGTTGCCAAACTCCTGCRCTGCTCTGTAATTCTCCAGCCCTGCTGAGCCATGGCCTTCAGCATCTCGTCAATCGTATGTGTATGAGTGCCCACTTGCATTACTCCTCTGTCATGAATTGTTCTATTAACATAGTGCAGTAAATTGGCCTCCTACGTCAAGTAGCTGACCATCCATCTTTCGACAAACTTGCCCAATCTGCCTCCCACTCATTATAACACATAATAGTAATAATTATGATTAATACCATAGTTACTGACAATAAAAAGAACCCACAGCTTTATGATCTGGGATTCTTCTTATGAATACACTTATGACTTGGAGTCGCTTTCGGGCATCGATTCTAGTTTCAGCAATGCATCACGCACGACATCTTTCGAGAAATTTTCCCCAATGAATACGGCAACATCAGGCACCTCACCTTTTGGCGTAATTTTGACGAAATCCATTTCCCTGTACGCATATTGAAATAAGAACCGACTAGATGTATCCGAGAAGCTAAGAATTCCTTTAGCACGATACACCTCTTGAGGAAGCTTGCTGACAAACTCTTCAAAAGCGTTACTATCTACGGCACGTTCAAAAAAATGCGTATACGCCATCACATGGCTGTGAGTATGATGATGGTGGCTGCTGTGCTCGTGAGCATGGTCATGTTCTGTGTGTGATGTCCCTCTGGCTGATTCATGATCATGTGAAGTATGCTCGTCAGTCAAATGGGTTGGAGCGTATCCCTCTTCTTCGAGCATTTCAACGAGTCTCATATCAATTTGACTAAAAACAGTAAAATGCAGGGAGGCATGTGGATTCCATTCACGCACAAGTGCATCCACTTCTTCGAGTGCCGTTCCTGTCAACAGATCCGTCTTATTCAAAAGAAGCAAGTTGGCACACCGAATTTGTTCCTTCATGAGGCGATATGTTTTGCCCCTGCTTGTCCGGTTAAGCTCCAGCAATTGCGGAGCATCTACCACGGTGATGACTGCTTTAAGCTCCACTGGAATGATAAGCGAGGCATCTGTTACTTCATCAATGATTTCCATTGGATTCGCGATACCTGTCGATTCTATGAAAATCAAATCAGGCTGTTCCCCGGTTACCAGTTCGTGAAGAGCTGTTGCCAGATCGCCTCGGCTCGAGCAACAGATGCAGCCGCCCAGCAGCTCGGACATCGGCACTTCATTTGCAACCAGCTGCCCATCCAAATTCACTTCACCGATCTCATTCATGATGACAGCCGGCTTTCGCCCCGCTTCGGTAAAATGATCAATCGCTTTGGTTAATAAGGTTGTTTTCCCGCTCCCAAGGAAGCCGGATAATAGATAAACAGTAACTCTTTTCTGTGCCATCGCCTTGACTACCTCCGCTCTTGAATAACTTCAAAGTTTGTGGATAGGATCGGCCATTTCCCTACATGCTGGACGAGAAACGGAAACAGCTTAACCCACAACAAGCTGTTCGTGGGGTCAATTGGCTTCAACGGAAGATCTAAGCGGTCATATAGAATGCTGGCAGCCTCTCGTGCGAGCGCCAAAGCCAAATCCGCTGTTGCGGATAATTCTACGGTTGCCAGGCGAGGGAGATAGTGTTGACTTATAGATTCAGATAGTCGATGCTCGGACAAGTTGCTTGAAGCCATCATTTCTCCCATTCCCGAGCTGACCAAGCGAGCAATTTCTGCTTCGAAGGCATGCGGAATACAATAAATTTCTAGCGCCAGGGCCGCTATGTAAATCTCTTTTATGAGTTCGTCTTCTTTATCTTGCGTTATAACCGGATCTTGTAAATAAGCGGCAACTGCCGGTTTTAGAGAATCCCAACTATTTTCGATGCTTTTCATCGTAAACTGCAGCATGGCGGCAGCTAGTTCAGCTGGTGTGATTTGTTTTTTTTCTGCATCTTGCATGGTAGAATTACTCCTCTTTTCTCTCGTTGCTTGTAAAATGGATGATTAACTCGATAATTTCGGAACGGCTCCCCAGACGAACCGGCGGCCCCCACGTACCAAAGCCAGAGGAAACGATTGCATGCAGATTCCCCTTCTTCAAGTAGCCCCAATCAAGCTCAAAAAGCCTTCTTGTAATAAGGTGATTCGGGCTAATTTGCCCCCTGTGCGTATGTCCTGAAAGCATGACATCAGCGCCCGCCGCCGCCGCTTTATCTAAATGATACGGTTGATGGTCCATAACAATGATAGGCTGACCTAGGTCAGTCCCATCTAACAGGGACGTAAGTGCTTTTCGCCCCTCGGCCGTTCGTTCGGCCGCCTTGTCTTTTCGGCCCACGAGATATAACCGATCTTGGATATGTACAGTTTCATCCAGGAGCACGCGAATACCGATTTTGTCCATCTGTTCGATGAAGGCAGGAATATGGCCACCAATGTATTCATGATTGCCTAGTACGGCATAAATCCCAAGTGGAGCTTGCAATTCTCGCATCGTTGTCCCCATATCATAGCGGATAAACGGTCTGATATCATCATCAATAACATCTCCTGGCAGAAGTATCAAATCCGGCTTTAAGCCGTTAACATGCTTCACCAGCTTTCGCAAATGACGATTACCCACAATTGATCCCAAATGGATGTCAGAAGCCACCGCGATGCGTAACTGCTCCCAGTCGCCTGCTTTTTTCGGAATCGTAATCTCATACTTTCTTAGAATAGGACTGCGTGCATTGTAGGAACCACGAATCATGACGAGCACAATAATCACTACATCTATCCAGCCAAGAATAGGCGTAAATGTAGCAGCAGGTACAGATGCCAGATGAAGCAATCCTGCAGCCACGTCCGTCAACGGCAGCAGCAGAAAACCGAACTGCATGATGGCAAACCAGTAAGAACCGACAATTTTTAATACCATCTTCATACCAGCAGGCAGTACTTTGGAACCAGCCCATGCTAATAGATACGACAAGGCAACAATCCAGAAGACAACCCAATATATGCCTGGATGAAACCAAGGCCCCAACTGGTTGGTTAGAAAAACCTGACCGTGCCAGCCAATGTAACCGTTCAATCCAAAAATAATGGCAAACACTAGGGTGATGCTAAGAATCATACGTATTTTCATTTTACCTCTCCCATTCTCTCTCAATCCGCCTACAGCAGTAGGCTTAACGGTTCTATGCATAACTCATCATCATTGCGTACGTTGCCCACCCGACTAGACACGGGGTACGCATACATATCGTCAGACGGGTATGGCTTCAGCAGCGGGCGCAGCGCATCCGTGTTCGTTATGCTGCGGTCCAACCAAACCGCCTCGGCCTCCCGCGGCAAAATGACGGGCATGCGCTCATGAATATCAACCATCATTTCGTTCGCTTCCGTAGTAATGACGGTGCAAGTGGATATGCGATTGCCATCCGGAGATGTCCATGTGTCATACAGCCCCGCCATACTGAAGATCTCTTTGCTGCGCAGCATTATTCGCATAGGTTGCTTCTGCTTCCCCGTCCCTTTCCAGTCATAGAAGGAGTCTGCCGGAATCAAGCAGCGTTTGCGCTCAAAGGGCTTGCGGAACGCAGGCTTGTCCGCAAGTGTTTCCGACCTTGCATTCAGCATTGAATAGCCTAGCTTCTCGTCTTTCGCCCATTCCGGAACGAGTCCCCAGCGCAGCTCGCCAAGCTTGTTTTTCTCACCGTCATGAACGATCGCCATGACTTGCTGACCGGGTGCCACATTGTATTTGGGGCTGTATCTCGCAGGATATTTGTAATAAATATCATACCGCAGCATCAGCTCCTCTATTGTCACGGTTATTGTATAACGTCCGCACATGACCGCACATCCTTTGCCTTGATATTCCTAGCGAGGGTCTCTGTTTATCGCTTCCCTGTCTAACGTTACAATCTCTCTTCTCCATTATGTGAAAAAGTGATGCTCACGTCAATTCGCACAGCCCGAGGAGTGTTCTCCATCGGGCTGCCGGTTGCGTTATATCCTCTTAGTATACATCATGGACTAAGCTTTGTATTCGTCACCTTTTTTGTACATGCTTGCGACGAAGTGATCAATATATCTGGC
>NZ_JBFTQB010000494.1:0-4742 GCF_056398785.1 Paenibacillus sp. 01T422
CGGGCATCCTGCACGGTCAGCGATTCCCAGAACAGTCGCCCAATGCAGCGATTACTGTTGCGCCAAGCCATTTTAGCCCCATGCTCCAGCTCTTGCAGCGTATGCTCATAGGAACCCTTGAACGCAATGGAACGGGTAATATCGGCAATACGAGCTTCGGTTTCGCTAGCGCTTTTGCCTAATTCAAGATAGCAATCTCTAATAAAAGGGACAGCCTTATCTAGTAGTTGATCCTGCACTTCTTTCATAGGTGTAACTCCACTCCGATTCATAGAAGCTCCCACGGACTTTCCTCCGCCGGGACTCCCTATCTTTTACAATTGTGCGCTAAATTGCTCCGGTACATAAGCTATTTGAGAGCCAGCGATAATCGTTAACTCGCCCTGCTCCTCTGAATATTGAACGGCGTCATCGCCAACATAGAACCATACTTTCCGTGTCGGTTGATTCTCAAACTCTTGAAATATGAAAACGTTAAGCTCATCTTTCCATTTTAAAAGCTCCGCAATACGCTCCTTATCGACCTTCACAGTGAAAACCCATTGGTCTTCTACCTGTTTATACGTATAATCAACAGGCTGCTTGCCTGTATCAATAAATGCCCGACCGCCTACCGCATGCTTCACCAAAAATTGTTCCTTCATCTCCGCAGCCTCCCTTTTATGGCAGATCGATTAACATGAAATGTGCATCTTCCGTAGCACGTAGCGCAAGTGACGACTCCGCCTCCATGCGCGCGCTGTCCATAGTTTCCAACTGAGCCTTATTGGCCTCTAACTTCCCGCTAATGACCATAAGAAAAATACGTCGATTCTCTTTCTGATTGAAGACCAGCTCTTTGCCCGCTTCCAGCTTGCTGAGATAGATGCTCATATCCTGATAAATTTTCGCTTGGTGCTCGCCGCCTTCAGGCGTTACGACCGGCAGCAAGGCATTCGTCATTGCCTCTGGTACATAGGTCACATTCTCGAAGGACGGCTCCGTGCCCCGTTTCGCAGGCATAAACCAGAGTTGGAACAAACTAAGCGGCTCTGAGTCCGAGGCATTATACTCGGCATGAATCACGCCGCTGCCCGCTGACATGCGCTGAACGCCGCCCACTGCCGTTACCGCCACATTCCCTAAACTATCCTCATGCTTAATGGCTCCGCTGAGAACGACGCTGACAATTTCCATATCGCTATGCGGATGCGGCCCAAAACCGCGACCCGCGGCAATCTCATCATAATTGCAAACGCGCATAACCCCGAAACCTGTATTATTTTCATCAAAATAATCACCAAACGAAAAGCTCTTATACCCCTTGAGCCAGCCCAAATCCGAACTGTTGCGCGTATGTGCAGGAAATACTTGTATCACAGTTAGTCGCCTCCTTTATTAAGTACTCTAAGCTTATCATATTGTGACAATCGACTTCCATGTCGGAACGGTGGCGGATCGGTTGCAAAATAGAGGCGAGGTGCCAGAGGAAACGAAAAAGGCCATCCTTGGCCTTTTCAGACCTTGCGGAACAGCCTTTGTCAGTTTATTAATCACCAAGCATAGAGCCCGCAAAGTCCGGCGTGCCATCCTCGTGCCACTTCAGCACGCGAACAAACGTATGGCGATTGGGATCGTAGAGCGGATCGCCTTCAATCTCTTTGTAATTCCTCGCGTGCAACACGAGAATATGCTGCGAACCATCTTCCGACAAGGTGAAGCTGTTGTGCCCAGGCCCATATAGAGCGATGTTCTCATCGGTTGAGAGTACTGGCGACTTTGATTTCGACCATGACTGCGGGTCCAGCAAATCTGCATCTTCGTCTGCCGTTAACAGCCCCATGCAGTAATTGAAGTCTGTTGCGCTTGCGGAAAAAGAGAGGAAGATACGTCCATTAGCCTTCAACACCGCTGCGCCCTCATTCACCTTAAAGCCGATGGTTTCCCAGTCATACTGCGGCGTCGTTATCATGACCTGCTTGCCATGGAGTGTCCACGGATTGCTCATTTCAGAGATATAAAGGTTCGAGTTACCGACAATTTCAGGGTCTTTCTGTGCCCAGACCAAATACCGAATTCCGCGATGTTCGAAAGAAGTCGCATCCAGCGCAAAACTCTCCCACTCGGTGCGCAGCTGCCCCTTCTCCACCCACTCCCCTTCCACAGGGTTAGCCGCAGCATTTTCAAGAACATACATTCGGTGATCAAAAAGACCCTCGTTCGTTTCTGTCGTTCTAGCCGCAGCAAAATAGATATACCACTTATCCGCTACAAAATGGATCTCCGGCGCCCAAATATTGGCACTAAGGGGGCCTTCGCTATATTTCCGCCAGGCTACGGCCGGCTTCACCTCGCTTAAACCTTCGATTGTCGCAGAGCGCCGCACCTCAATGCGATCATACTCCGGTACCGACGCTGTGAAGTAATAGTAGCCATCC
This sequence comes from Paenibacillus sp. 01T422, assembly GCF_056398785.1. NCBI lineage: Bacteria > Bacillati > Bacillota > Bacilli > Caryophanales > Paenibacillaceae > Paenibacillus > Paenibacillus sp. 01T422. The sequence continues at coordinate 2,418 of NZ_JBFTQB010000494.1, forward strand.
GTATGCTTATATATCCATGGATCAGCACGCTGCTCCAAAAGGGGTTTAATCACGTTGGTTTCCAAGTTTTTCATAGGTTAGTCTCCTTTAATTCTCTCTCTGTTTATCTGTTGATCTGTATGTTTGTCAGCCTTTCACGCCGCCAACGGTAAGTCCCGATACGAAAAAACGTTGGAAGAAAATGAAGACAATTAGAATCGGTACAATCGCCAGCACGGATCCAGCAATCAGAATGTCGTAATTATTGCCGTAAGGCGTGACTAGACTGGATAGACCGATGGGCAGCGTCAGCTTTTCGCCTGTTTTGAGCACAATTAGTGGCCAAACGAAGCTGTTCCAGCTCGCAAGAGCCTGCAGGATAGCCATAGCGCCAAAAGCCGGGGCCATCAAAGGCATCATAATTTTGAAAAAGATGCCGTATTCCGAGCAGCCATCAATTCTTCCCGCATCGAGAAAATCCTTCGGCAGCCCAGCCGCATATTGGCGGAAGAAGAAGATTGGCAGCGGTGCTACGACAAAAGGCAGGATAACCCCGGCATACGTATCAATTAAACGGAAGCTGATCATCTGTTTATACAGCGGGAGCATAATAATTTCCACTGGCACCATCATCACCAGAAGCACGAAGAGGAAAATAAGATTTCTCCCGACAAAACGATACATCGCTAGCCCGTAACCCACCATGGAGGATAAAAGTAAACAACAGAGGGTATAAACAACTGAGATCAGCACACTGTTCTTGTACCATATCAAATACTTCTTAGCGGAGGCAGAGAACAAGAATGAATAGTTATGAAAAGATAACAACTCCGGCTGCAGCTTCACATTAAGCCCGTAGCGCAGCATCTCTTTGGACGGTTTCAACGAGGCCAAAGCCAGGCTGTAGAACGGGAATAGTGCCAGAATCGCAAGCACGGCGAACAATAAGAACAATAAGGAGGATTGAAGGAATTTATTTCGTTCAATTTGCATGCCTAGTCCTCCTTTTTAAATAAGCCGAAAAATTTTAACTGAATAACATTCAACACCATCGTAATCGCTAACAATGTAATACCAATTGCAGAACCAAAGCCCAAATTATTGCGCTCGATGCCTTCCCGGTAGAGCAGGCCAATCATCGTCAAACCGATGTCATTCGGGGAGCGATTGCCATTCCACAGAATGAAGCTTTCGGTAAACATGGAATAGCCGCCGTAGATGGAAATCGTAATGACATAAATCGCAACCGGCTTCAATAAAGGCAGCGTAATGCGCCAGAAGCGGTCCCATTTGTTCGCGCCGTCAATCTCCGCCGATTCGTATAATTCATGCGGTATACTCTGCAGTGCTGACAAGAAATAAATGATATTGACGCCGGTAAAACGCCAAGTCGCCAGGATGACCATGACAAGCATACCTGTCGCCGAACCCGCAAGCCAGTTAATGCTCGGCATGCCCAGCAAATGACGGAACCCGTTCATCACAGACTCGTCCAAACTGCCGAAGACAAGCCGGAATATCGTACCCGCCACAACAACGGAAGTGAGTGAAGGAATAAACAAAGCGGAACGAAAAAAAGCGCTCGCCTTGGTGAGCTTAGCATTCAGGAATACAGCCAGCACAAGCGGCATTGGGATTAACACCAGAATGGTCCAAAACGTATACCTGCTGCTATTTTTCAAAGCTGTGAAAAAAGACTCGCTCCATAAATTTTTATAATTTGCAAGCCCAATGAAATGCGTTTGACCCGGTAGAACCTCCTGGAAGCTCATAACAATCGTGTTCACGACCGGATAGGCAARGAAAATAAGAAAAGACAAGACAAATGGCAGAACAAACACATAGGGAGCCACCCGGGAGGAATACAGAAATTTACTCATATCGACTATCGCTACTCCTCTCTGGAAGCGCTGCCGGCTTCACCTAAGGCATGGAACTCAGCTCAGGCAAAGCCAGCAACGGAACGCGAGGCGTTCGAACTACTTGATATTTTTCACGGCATCGTCCAATACTTGTTTCGGATCTTTCAACTCATTCAGCGCTTGGAAAATGGCTTTCGTCTTGAGGTAATCCGACACAGCCGGTGTTTTCTCTTTAATATTTGTAGGTGCGATTTCGCCTTTTACAGAAATGAGAACGTCCCACAGATTTTTGCCAAAATAGGCGGTGAATTTATTGTCCGCCTTCAGCGCCGGATCGTTCCAAACGTCCGTACGAATCGGGTCAAATCCGAGCTGTGACCAGATCTGGATATTCCCCTCTTTGGACAATTTGGCATAGGACAGGAATTTCTTCGCAATTTCTTGATTCTTCGATTGCTTCGTAATGACCGTACCCGTCCCCCCC
>NZ_JBFTQB010000495.1:0-4734 GCF_056398785.1 Paenibacillus sp. 01T422
GCTCATAACCCCGTCGAATGGTTCCCTTGGTGTGAGGAGGCATTTGAAAAAGCGAAGCAGGAAAACAAGCCTGTTTTTCTATCTATTGGATACTCAACTTGCCATTGGTGCCACGTGATGGCACACGAATCCTTCGAAGACCAAACCATAGCCGATATGCTGAACAAAGACTTCATCTCAATCAAAGTAGATCGTGAAGAACGCCCAGACATCGATAACATCTATATGGCGGTGTGCCAAGCGATGACGGGACAAGGCGGGTGGCCGCTCACGGTGTTTCTGACGCCGGAGAAGAAACCATTCTTCGCGGGAACGTATTTTCCACGCAGCCGAAAATATAATCGTGCGGGTATGGTGGAAGTGATCGCGCAACTTGCTGGCAAGTGGCGAGAAGACGCCGAACGCGTTCGCGAAGTCGGGGAGCAGATTATCCAAGAGACAACAAATCGGCTGTTGGAGCATCAATCTGGCGGCGAATTGACGGAAGAGACGCTTCACGAAGCGTTCCGTTTATATGAAAGCACGTACGATCCTGAATTCGGTGGATTCGGAAGTGCACCGAAATTCCCAACCTCGCACAATCTGTCGTTCCTACTCAGGTACTATAAGAAAACGGGCAATGAACGATCCCTCGAAATGGTTGAAAAGACGCTAGATGCGATGCATCGAGGAGGCATGTACGATCACATTGGATTTGGTTTTTCAAGGTATTCGGTTGATTCCCAATGGTTGGTCCCGCACTTCGAGAAGATGCTGTATGATAATGCGCTTCTACTGATGACCTATACAGAAGCTTATCAAGTTACTGGCAAAGCCAAATATGCTGAGGTAGCGGAGCAGATCATCACCTATGTTCTTCGGGAAATGACAGATGTTGGAGGCGCCTTCTATTCGGCGGAAGATGCGGATTCCGAAGGCGAAGAGGGCAAGTTCTACGTATGGACACCAGATGAGGTAGAACTTGTGCTTGGCATCGACGAKGGGGATCTTTTCTCCGAGTTGTTTGATATTACGGAGTCGGGGAATTTTGAGGGGCATAACATTCCGAATCTGATCCAAACGACGTTCGTTTCATTTGCCAAGCGGAAGCAGATCCCTTTGGATCAGCTGAAGCAGCGGATGGAGGAAGCCCGCGCCAAGCTGTTCGAGCACCGCGAGAAGCGCATCCACCCGGGCAAAGACGATAAGATTCTGACCGCGTGGAACGGTCTGATGATAGCTGCGCTGTCCAAGGCTGCTCGCGCCTTGGACAAACCTGCTTACGCGGAGGCAGCAGCGAAAGCAGCGGACTTCGTGCTTCGCGAGCTGCGCCGCGAAGATGGGCGCTTGCTCGCCCGCTACCGCGACGGCGAGGCCGCTTTTCCAGGCTACGTGGACGACTACGCGTTCCTCGTCTGGGGACTGATCGAGCTGTACGAGACCACGTTCGAGCTGCGCTATCTCCGTGAAGCGGTCCAGCTGAACGCAGAGATGCTTCGTCTCTTCGGAGACGAAGAGAAGGGCGGGCTCTTCTTCTACGGCAGCGATGCCGAGCAGCTGCTCACCCGCCCCAAAGAGATCTACGACGGCGCGATGCCGTCGGGCAACGCCGCAGCCGCACTGAACATGCAGCGGCTGGCAAGGCTGACCTACGACGCGAAGCTGTCGCAGGCCGCAGATGAACAGCTCATGGCATTCGCCGGAGCTGTGGCGTCTTACCCGCCGGGCCATGCGCTGATGCTGGCGGCGCTCGATTTCGCTTATAGCGAAGCAAGCGAAATTGTCATTGCCGGCGACCCGGCGAAGCCAGAGACGCAGCAGATGCTGCGCACCGTGCAGCGGCAGTTTCTGCCGAATGCGCTGCTGATTCTTCACCCTCCAGGAGCGGAGGGTGAAGAAGTGCGCAAGTTTATCCCGCTTGTGCAAGACAAAATGCCGCTAGGAAACCGCGCTACGGCCTATGTATGTCACAACTTTGCCTGCCAAGCGCCGACACAGGATCTCGGAGACCTCGAAAATCTTTCCAACATCCGATGATAATAATTATCATTATTGGTTACAATAACAATAGAAAGAAAAAAAGAGGCCCGAAAGGGCCTCCATATACTTAGTTCTAAACCTTAGGTTCAAACGTTTTGCAGTCTGTTTCTTCGGAATTGCGCGCCTGATTGCTGCCGTGGTGGCTCACGACATAAATCGAGGATGCGTTGCATTTATTGCCATTTGCCCAGTTTTTGCAGGAATTAACTTCGCAAAGTACATCTTTTGCCATTGTCTATTCACCTCCTTTACTTCATAGGGTGGGGTAAAAAGGCAATTTTTTATACATGGCTGGGCATGAAAATGGAAAAAAGTATGAGGATCAGGATTCACCATTCATCTGACTGCCTTCATATACTTTGAAGTAGAGACCCCTACTTTCAAGAAGGTGAAGTTATGGCTGAGAAGGAATTCCTGCAGTGTGTCAGGTGTAAGTATGTTGCTGAGAAAGAGGAAAGGTACTGTATTAAATGCGGTGCGCCGCTCAAAAACCGTTGTACACGGGAGAAAACGTTGCTCCACAAAGGCTGCTCTAAGGTGAATAAGGCGGATGCCAAGTTTTGCGCGGACTGTGGAACGGCAACGATTTTTAACGAATGGAATCTGCTGTGAACCTAAGCGATACACAGAGGAACTATAGTCCACTATTTTCCTGGAAAAGTACATTTTCCGAGTGTTGGGGGAACTACGTTCCGCTATTTTGCAGCATTCTGCCGAAAACCGTGCAGTGGAGGCAAATAACGTCCTGTAGATCCGCTTATCGAGGGAAACCTCAGTTTTCCTCCGAATAGAGGACTCCAGTTCCCGCAAAGGTAGGGCGGTCGGTATTTCCCTTATATTATTGCACTCTCACCAAATGGAACTTAGCACCCAAAGGAAACATAAAAGAACCGCCAGGACGAGTTTCCCTGGCGGTTTTTCATTACTTATTCTGCAAAATCATCGTCCACAAGTCCGACGGATCGTAGCCGAGCCGCCAAGCCGCGACACCAGCGATATCGTACTTTTTCGCCACATCCAAGCGAGCCTTGACGGTTGCCGTATCTTCTAACCAGAATACATAGGTAAAGCCATCTTCTTGGTACTCCATGCGATATTGCCCGTAAGTTGTATCCCATGTTTGTTTGATCGTTTTGGAAGCTAGTAACGCTGGAATATCCTTCATTAGCACAGTCCGATTACTCTGCAAGGCGCCAGCAGCGTCTAGTTTCCATTCCCGCACATAGTAAGGGATTCCAAGGATAATTTTGTCCCGCGGAATGCCGTAAGACAGGAATTCTTGAATCCCGCCGTCTGCCCAGGGAAGTCCGGCAACAGAACCAGCGGAGGTACTTCCACGATAGAACTGGTCGTAGGCCATGATGACGATGTAATCCACAATGCCGCCGAGCTTCTCATGATCAAAAGCGGAAAGATGATTCCATTTGACGCTGCCGCGAGGAAGATCAATTGAAATAGCCAAGCCGCGTGAGTGCGCATAAGTTGTTAATTTGGAAATGAAAGCTGTGAATGCATTGCGATCCGACCCTGCAAGGCTTTCGAAGTCGACATTGATGCCAGGAACATCAAGCTGTACGGAACGATCGACCAAAGCTTTGATGAATTTATCCTGGGCAGTGTTATCGGCAAGGAATTGCGTAGTTAAGCTGGCATTAAATTGATTGCTGACAAGAGGGTACACGGTATAACCGCTGTTTTGCAGCCATTTTACTGTTTCGGGATTAGAGCTATCTTTGAGGTTACCCGCTGCATCGGCTAGCTCGAAATAGCTTGGTGAATCAACATCCAGCCCAATCGTGTTGGAGACCTGGGCTTTAATGGCATCCCCACCGGATTGCCCATTCCAACCCCACACCTGTAGTTTCTTGAAATTATCCCACAATATTCGGTGTTCAAGTGTTTGAATGGAGCTGTTGTTGTACTGAACGCTATAGTTAAGCGCATCGGGAAGGTTCGTGTATTCGCCAATAAGAGAGGCGTTCTGGAATACTTGGTAAGCAGCAAAGTTGTTCCAAATTTTGTGACCATCCATGAATATGGCGGCATGCCCCCATAGTTTTGCATAGTCAACGGCTGAATCTAATGAAGTGAAGTCTTGAAGGAAGGCCTCATTTTGGTATACTTTATAAGATTTAAGATTACTGTATACGGTTTTTTTGGAGTTTTTATTGATGACGGTCGAGTTTCCCCATTTCAAGGCTTCTTTGACCGCATCCTCCAAGGAAGCGAACTCCCAGTTATCCGCTGAAAAAGTTCCTTGATAGACCTTGTATATGGCTTCTCCAGCGCGCAGCGATGTTTTATCATCACTAGTAATGTTGTCCCAGACCCAACCTCGGCTGTTTAAATCGATGATATGGCTACTACCCCATTTCTTCGCTTCGGCAATGGCCTCATTCAGTGTTTGAAATCTCCACGAATCTAAGGTCATTTCATTTTGATAGACTTGATAACGAGAGTAGTTGTCCCACACCCAGCCCGTAGATGTTAGATCGCGAACACTGGCATTGGACCATTTTTTCGCTTCGGCAATAGCAGCATCTAATGTAGAGAATTGCCATTCAGGAAGCGTAGCGTCTAATTGATAAACTTGATAACGAGGGAAGTTGTTCCACAGCCACTTACGTGTGCCAATCTCCTCCACATAACTATTGGAAAAGCCTTTGGCAAAAGCTTCGGCTTGTTTATAAGCAGCAAATTCCATGAGCACTTGAT
>NZ_JBFTQB010000496.1:0-4734 GCF_056398785.1 Paenibacillus sp. 01T422
GTTATCGACAAAAGGTTGCATAGGGATTTGAGTTGTGGTATATTTATTCACGGTGTTAAAAACTCACGCCAGTCAATTTGCATAATGGTGCTTACATTGGTAAGTTTTATGCAAAGATGCGACAGGCGGCGGATACCAAATAAACCATTTTAGAGGAGGGATTGGGGATGGCAGTTATCTCCATGAAACAGCTTTTAGAAGCTGGCGTACATTTCGGTCACCAAACACGTCGTTGGAACCCGAAAATGGACAAGTACATTTTCACAGAAAGAAACGGAATTTACATTATCGATCTACAAAAAACGGTTAAAAAAGTTGAGGAAGCTTACAACTTTGTTAAATCCGTATCTGAAGATAATGGTACAATCCTTTTCGTAGGAACAAAAAAACAAGCGCAAGATTCCGTTGCTGAAGAAGCAGAACGTTGCGGAATGTACTTCATCAACCAACGTTGGTTGGGTGGTACGCTTACTAACTTCCAAACAATTCAAAAACGTATTGACCGTTTGAAAACTCTTGAAAGATGGGAAGAGGACGGTACATTCGAAGTTCTACCTAAGAAAGAAGTTATCATTCTCCGTAAAGAGAAAGAGCGTCTTGAGAAATTCTTGGGCGGAATCAAAAATATGAAGTCCCTGCCTAGCGCACTATTCATTATCGATCCACGTAAAGAGCGTATTGCTGTTGCAGAAGCTCGTAAATTGGGTATCCCAATTGTTGGTATCGTTGATACGAACTGTGATCCGGACGAGATCGACTACGTGATCCCAGGTAACGATGATGCGATTCGTGCAGTTAAATTGCTTACAGCGAAAATTGCTGACGCAGTTATCGAAGCACACCAAGGCGAACAAACAACAGCTTAATTTATAGGAATGAGAAAAGGGTGGTTGGAAGGTGTAACAGCCTGTCACCACCCTTTTTTTAGAGCAAAGGCGTTACATATTAAACCACTAACGGGAGGTTTCTTTCAATGGCAGTTACAGCAGCACAAGTGAAAGAATTACGTGAAAAAACAGGCGCAGGAATGTTGGATTGCAAAAAAGCGCTTGAAGAAGCAAATGGTGATATCACAAAAGCTGGCGAATTGCTTCGCGAGAAAGGTCTTTCTGCGGCAGCTAACAAAGCAGGTCGTATCGCGACTGAAGGCGCAGTAGAATCTTACATCCACGCTGGAGGTAAAGTTGGTGTTCTTGTTGAGATCAACTGTGAAACTGACTTCGTAGGCAAAACAGAACAATTCAGAACTTTCTGTAGAGATATTGCTATGCACATCGCAGCGGCTAACCCATCTTATGTTCGTCGCGAAGAAGTGCCAACAGAAGCTTTGGAAAAAGAAAAAGAAATCCTTCGCAACCAAGCTCTTAACGAAGGCAAACCAGAGAAAATCATTGACAAAATGGTTGAAGGACGCATCGGTAAATACTACGAAGAGTTCTGCTTGATGGAGCAACAATTCGTTAAAGATCCAGACAAAACGATCGACCAATTGTTGAATGAGAAAATCGCTGCAATCGGCGAAAACATCTCCATTCGTCGTTTCGTACGTTTTGGTCTTGGTGAAGGTCTTGAGAAAAAACAAGAAAACTTCGCAGAAGAAGTTATGTCACAAGTTAAACTATAATAGCTATTTCAAAAAGATGGAACACTTGGTGTTCCTTCTTTTTTAGCCAATAAGTTTGTTCATGCATGGAAACGGAGGTTATACAAGTTGGGTCAACCTTTTTATAAAAGAATAGTGCTCAAATTGAGCGGCGAAGCTCTGGCGGGACAGCAAGGGTACGGCATTGATTCAGAAGTCATTACCYCCATCGCCCAGCAAGTGAAAGACGTTGTTGAATTAAACGTAGAAGTCGCTATCGTTGTAGGTGGCGGTAACATATGGCGTGGTATCGCAGGCAGTGAAAAAGGTATGGACCGTGCGACAGCGGACTATATGGGGATGCTTGCGACCGTTATGAATTCCTTGGCGCTACAAGATGCTTTGGAAAATATTGAAGTGCCTACAAGAGTTCAGTCCTCCATTACGATGCAGCAAGTGGCTGAGCCCTACATACGTAGAAAAGCAATTCGTCACTTGGAGAAGTCGAGAGTTGTCATTTTCGCAGCGGGTACAGGGAATCCTTACTTCTCTACAGATACGACAGCAGCTTTAAGAGCAGCTGAAATTGAAGCAGAAGTAATTCTCATGGCCAAAAATAAAGTGGATGGCGTTTACTCCGCAGATCCATTCAAAGATCCAACTGCCAAGAAATTCGAAACGTTGACGTATATGGAAGTTATCAGTAATAATTTAGGTGTCATGGACTCAACCGCATCTTCCCTATGTATGGATAACAACATCCCGTTGGTGGTGTTCAACATTACAGAAAAAGGGAATATTAAACGAGTGGTCCTTGGCGAGAAAATTGGGACTACAGTTAAAGGGAGTGTCTAATCGATGCCACAAGCAGTGAAAAAGAACGCAGAAGACCGGATGGATAAAGCCATCGGCGCACTTAAAAGAGACTTAACTTCGCTACGTGCTGGTCGTGCTACGCCTTCTTTAATGGATCGTATTCAAGTGGAATATTACGGAGCAATGACACCTGTGAATCAACTGGCGAATTTAACTACTCCTGATTCACGCACTTTGCTTATTCAACCATGGGACAAAAGTTCCATGTCAGCTATTGAGAAAGCAATCATGAAGTCTGATTTGGGCTTAACACCATCCAATGATGGTATCGTAATTCGAATTGTTATCCCGGCAATGACGGAAGAGCGTCGTACGGATCTTGTTAAAATGACGAAAAAATTCGGCGAAGAAGCCAAAGTGGCTATTCGTAACATTCGCCGCGATGCGAATGATGAGATCAAAAAGCTTGAGAAAGCTGGGATCTCGGAAGATGAGTCCCGTAAGCATCAGGAAGATATCCAGAAGTTTACGGATAAATTCGTAGCTGAAGTTGAAAAAGTTTTGGCTGCTAAAGAAAAAGAAATCATGGAAGTATAAGATAGATATGCCCCCGGGTAGTCGCTGGGGGTTTTTCATCTTTCCCTAGTTGGGAGGAACAACAGTGCTCAAGCGATTTAGGCAATGGTTTGGAATGAAAGATCAGCAAGCATCTACAGCTAGACCAGAAATTGAATTGGACAAAGTGCCAGCGCATGTCGCTATCATTATGGACGGAAATGGCCGCTGGGCAAAACAAAGAGGTTTGCCACGTGTAGCCGGGCACCATTCCGGCATGAAGAATGTAAAGAAAATTACGATGGCAGCTAATGAGATCGGTGTTAAAGTATTGACGATGTATGCTTTTTCAACTGAAAATTGGAAGAGACCCAAGGAAGAAGTGGAGTTTCTGATGAAGCTTCCACAAGAGTTTTTTCCTTTGGAAATTGAAGAGCTAATCGAAAATAATGTCCGTATCCGGATGACGGGTTGGAGAGAGGGCTTGCCTGACTATACGCTAAACGCTATAGAGGGAGCTATCGAACGGACGAAAAATAATACAGGACTTATTTTGAACTTTGCCTTAAACTATGGTGGACGTAAAGAAATGATTGCTGGTGTGCAGGATATGATTCGTGATGTTCAAAGCGGCAAGCTGCAGACCGAAGAGCTGGACGAAACTCGTTTTTCATCGTATATGCTTACTTCAGATCTACCAGATCCCGATTTGTTAATTCGCACGAGCGGTGAGTTGAGACTTAGCAATTTTCTGTTATGGCAATTGGCGTATTCAGAGCTTTGGTTTACTGAAGCTTATTGGCCGGAATTTACAGAATCTTTATTTTTGCAGGCCATCGCTGAATACCAACGCCGTGGGAGAAGATACGGAGGACTGTAAGTGATTCTTTCGATTTCTCCTAAACGGTGACGGTTTAACGAATTGCTGCCGGATTTGAAGTTGTTCATCTAGGAGGATTCAACTTGAAACAAAGGATCGTTACAGGTGTTATTGCTGGGCTCGTTTTTATTACGTTGTTAGTTTTAGGCGGTTACTGGTATACAGGATTAATCGTATTGCTCTCGATTCTTGGCTACCGGGAATATTTGCAGATGAATGGCTACACGAAGTTTAAGTTAACAAGCGCTGTTGGATTAGTTGCACTCTTGTACATTACTATACCTTGGGAGTTCGTTGGGGTTACATCTCCAATTTCCACTAGTGCGATCATTTGGTTTGCTATGTTCTTACTTCTATTTATAACTGTAGCTTCGAAAAATAAAATCACCATTGATCAGGTTTCAGTCATTTTATTAGGCGTTGTCTATATTGCTTTTGGCTTCTATTATATGATTGCGGCACGTTTAGCAGAGCACGGCTTGTTCTGGACAATCCTTGTTTTTGTTTGTATTTGGGCTTCGGATTCGGGCGCATATTTTGTTGGTTCCAAGCTGGGCAAGAACCTTCTGTGGCCGCAAATTAGCCCTAAGAAATCAATAGAAGGCGCAATTGGCGGCGTAGTCATCTCTATGATCGCGGCGATTATATTCGCTTGTTTTGCCCCGGGGTTACTAGGGTTTGGCAAAGCGTTAGCGCTTGGTTTTATCATTGCTGTTGTTGGACAAGTAGGCGACTTGATTCAGTCTGCTTACAAACGTGTTAAAGGAATCAAAGATACGGGAACATTGCTCCCCGGTCATGGCGGTGTGCTGGATCGGATGGATAGTTGGTTAATTGTGTTTCCATTTGTTTATTTGATCGGAATAATACCTATGTAGTTGTCATGGGCGAGGTGCTTAGT
>NZ_JBFTQB010000497.1:0-4724 GCF_056398785.1 Paenibacillus sp. 01T422
GAGTACGTCATTTCACCTGCTATTTGTCTGGGGTGAGTGGGGTTAAATTCTACAAATATATGCTCTACGCGGGGACAGGAGCCTTGCTGTGGTGTACAACCTTCCTGACCCTGGGCCATTTTATCGGCAGTAATTTGGATGGATTGTTCAATCTGATACATAAATATATGGGTGTTAGCCTTATTATTCTGGCGGTTGTGGCTGCGATAGGAGCGGCGATTTATTTCCGCTTTCGGAAAAGAAGAGCGATCTAAACACGAATAAAGACCATACATGTCATCCTTTCGGTGACGGTATGGTCTTTGGCTTGTAGTGCAGTATTAACGATCTGCGAAAAGCTTGATTGATTGGATCGTGTTGGCATTCGGGTCCACATCGAGCTTCAAAAGAGTACCTTGTGATTTATACGAAAGCACATAGGTTGTGTTGGAATCCGGTTTGCCGAGAATCGTAATGGCATCTTCAACTTTCTGACCGAGGTGCAGGCCGCGGAGTCCTGGATCGATATCCGTGGAGTGTACATCTACGAATTCAAGCGCATTCTTGCTATTAAAGCCAACGGAAAAATCACCGAAGTCGTACACTTGAATCGCATCATCGTCTTCATCCATAACGAATTGTTTCTTTGCTTTGCCGAATCGGTCCAGCACCGAGTTTTTGCTTGTTCCAAGCTTCAAGCCCATGAGGGTCGGTTTCTCTTGCTGGTAAGCATCTTCAGCCTTCACCCGCGGCTTTGACGTCGGTTTGGCACCTGCAGCGTTCTGCGGCACATCTACTAAGTCTGTTTTGTTCGTGTTGGCTACTTGCGCTTCGTGCTTGGCTATCGTATCCTCCGGCACCACGGAAGCAGTTGGAGTTTCTACAACCAACACGGGAGGCGTGTTGACCGGGCTTATGCTTGGATTCTGCTTCTGTACATTAACCGATGGATCTATAGTAGGCTGAGCGGAAGGAGCTGATGACTCTTGGCAGCCAGCTACGATAAGCAAGGAAAATGCAACAGGCACAAAGCCAAGCATGACGGGTCTCATAGCATTGTTCATCATCATCTTTCCTTTCTGCCGATTCGTTGTCTTCATAATTTCTTAAAAATAACATTTACTAATCATACTGCGTTCAGGTCGTCAATCTCAATGGATCTTGCTGCCTAAATGTGAGCATTTCTAAACAAATTTCAAAAAGTTAAACCCTATATAAGTATAGACACCTATTCGGAGAGAAAAGTTTCACTTCCAAGCACGATATTCGCAAATTGGGACTTGAAACCTACTTCATCATTATGGTAACTTACTCATAATAGACAGGACTAAGGGGGCCAGTATCATGGAATTGTTAAAACAGCGGATCCAAGAGGTCGGTGTCGTCGTATCGGATAAAGTACTTAAGCTGGATGCCATTCTTAATCATCAAGTGGATCCAGTGTTGACCATGGAGATGGGACGGGAGTTTGCAAGACTTTTTAGAGACTCCAAACCGGACAAGGTGTTAACCGTAGAATCTTCTGGCATTCCAATTGCTTTCACGACAGCTTTGCATCTTGAGATCCCTATGATTTTTGCACGCCGCAAGAAGACACTAACGATGGATCAAGATACTTATAGTGAGCGCGTGCCTTCTTTTACCAAAGGAATTGTGACTGACATTATGGTATCCTCGCATTTGCTGCACAAAGGCGAACGCGTGCTGCTTATTGATGATTTTATTGCCAATGGAGATGCTGCTCGCGGCTTAATTCGGATTATTGAGAAAGCGGAGGCTGAACTGGTTGGTGTCGGCATCGCGGTGGAGAAATCCTTCCAATCCGGCGGAAGTTCGATTAGAGAACGTGGTATTCGGGTGGAATCGTTAGCGCGAATTGCCTCGCTAGAGAACGGGCAAATCACTTTTGACTGATTTTACATCTAGTCTATGACTTCCCTGAATGCCAATTATCCATTATAATGGTTATAAGGTAAGAGAGGAGGCTGACATCTATGGGTATCGAAAATGGTTCCATTGAATATTTCATGACGAAGCTTGGGGAAGCCAAAACACATTTTGAACGTGCTCTTGATTGTAAGCATACAGAATTTGATGATCTATATCCGTATATGATCGAACATCCTCAATTTTTCTGGTACAAACGCTATGTGGCCTGGTCTGAGTTGTTAACGATCGTAAAACTCTGCACAGAGTTGACTATTGAATGGGAACAGCAATTTTCCGTGGCACAAGTGGAATATATTCAGAAGCGTGTAATGTCTAGCAAAGTCCTTGATTTCTGGTTTGAAACGAATGATTCCAAGGAACACGTAAGCTAATGCAAATTCAAGAGGCCAATGGATCCGTTATGGATTCGTTGGCCTTTTTTCATGATATTGTTGTTTCAGATGGGGTCGATGGGTCGGCGCCTGTGGAGAGTAAGCTCATTGGATGAATTCCAATGTACAGGCGATTTTTGACGCTTAAATGTCTTTCTCGTTGGATGAAATCCAACAGAGAGATGAATTTTGTGGGGATTCAGCGCCATTATAGCCGCCCTTGTTGGATTTCATCCAACGAAAAGAAGATTGGACGGGTCTGCAAGGTGTTTTCATTGGAATTCGTCCAATGAGAGCTGGAAGTACGCAACAGGACAAAATGAATAGTGAGCTAGCAACCAGCATGGTACGGTATTAGTGCAGGAAAATAAAAGAATAAGTCAATTCTAAGTAGAACAAAAAGGAATGGATATGGGGTGGAAAAGCGCTGCGCCCGTATTTGAAATCGCGTTCTAGTCGTATAATCATTCAAAAGAAACTCGATTTCAAGAAAGGGTTGGAAACCCATATCCAATTTCTCCCCATGATCGAACGTATGTGTTTAGATGAGGATCTAGCCCAGGGCTAGTTTTTTCTTTTGATATTAGAATTATGAGTTGTGGGAGCGCGGAAACTGGTCGTTAGACGCCATTTTGTAAAATATTCATGCTTTCAATATGCCTTTTGGTTTGTTCATTCCCTAATCGGTGCAAGGTGCGATAAATTTCCGTCAAATAATAATCGTACGCTTGATTCGTCTCATTGGAGTAATAAACCGACCAAGGAAGCCAAGAAGTAGCATAGCTGGCTTGAGAAGTGTTATCTGTTTCCTCAAAAAGCTCCTGCAGTTGATCAAATTCTTCTTCAGTCGCAGAAATTTCAAATTCATAATTGAGAGCGGTACTGTCTTCCAGTACTTCGCCTGTTCCGACGTTAACATAATACGTTTTTTTGTCCAATATAAAAACCCCCAAGGTTAGCATGGCGTTCTATTGCTTTGTCATGATTAAGTTAACCCTGATCTAGCGGATTTATGTAAAGTTTCAACTAGTCAGGAATTGGTGTATGCTTAAGGTGTAAAACTGGATGGTTGGAGGTAAGATGAATGATAACAGAAGATCAGTTGGATCTTTATCGTGTAGAAAGTACATTGCTTCGTGTTATTCGCGATGTAAGCCCAAGGAATGATGTCCGCGGCATTGTTGTCGCTTGGGATGATGATAGTGTTTTAATCCGCAAAAAGAATCGTAGAGTGGTCAAGCTTGCACGCAGCTATGTGTATCAGCCTTATGAAGCAGAACGGCCACCGGAATATATGCTCCCGCAAGAACTTATCGAGCCGGATGATGCCTCAGATGAATCAGAATAGAGTTCCAATCACCGGAATCCAGATGGATTTGGTGAATTCCGTACACGGCAGCTACGTGCTAATTCGAAGCAATAGTCCAATGCGGACCTTGAATTCTTCGCCTTGGGGCGGAGGATTCGGGATGCATACTACGTTGATGAATAGGCAGGTAGACAAGCTATATAACGAGGCTGATCCCCTTCGTGAAATGGATGATTTCATCCTGCGTGAAGGGCTGAATCCTCGCGGAACGGCTGGCATGCTCACCGCAGCGCTGGTGAAGGATGTGGGATACAGCACGCTAACTTGGACGAGAGATGGCGCTGAGGATTGGAGCCATAAGCAGCAGCTGGAGCTGGCGAGCGTGATTGAGGCCGAGACACAACCCCTGCATGTTTGTGCATGGGTCACAGTAGGACTCGGGAACAAAGCCAGGGCTGGGGCAGAGTTGCCTGCTGCCTCGCTTTATCCCGGCACGATTAATACCATTATCGTTATTGATGGGCAATTAACCGATGCTGCGATGGTCAACGCGGTGATTACCGCGACGGAAGCTAAGGCGGCTGCGCTTCAATCTTTAGGCGTTGATGTTAATGGACAGCCAGCTACGGGAACGAGTACTGACGCGGTGCTCATCGCCACAACATGCCGCGGCCATTTGTACAGCTATGCAGGTACGGCAACAGCGCTGGGTTACATGATTGGAAGAACCGTTTACGAGGCCATCATGGCATCGGGACAATTGTATGAGAAAACGCCCTACTGATCCGGGAGGATCTGTGGGGCGTTTGGTTTGTCGCTACCGGGGAGGCACTCACCGATAATTGGGCTAAAGCTTTGCTAGAGGGAACAGGAGTCCGCTATTTGGAGGAAAAGAAGCTGTTTCCCCTATGAGCGGAACTAGAGGTCCCTATTCGGCCTCCACGGCACGTTTTTCGGGTGAAATAGACAAATTAGCACACCATAGTTCCGCTTACTCGCGAAAATGTGCTTTTTTGAGAGAATTAGCGACCTGTAGTTCCCAATAGTCATGCGGTGGAACGGTCGCTTGCCCTATGTTCTGCGGGTAACACCGAAGGCTAACCCAGCGGTAACGC